>DASUHV010000266.1:0-11341 GCA_036273355.1 Gaiellales bacterium | reverse complement strand
GTGCGCGAGGGCGCCCATGACCTGATCTGACTGATCGCCGGTCAGATCCTGCCGCTGCGAAGGATCGACCAGACCAGCACCAGCCCCAGGCCGCTCGCGACCAGGTAGCCGAACCAGGTCAGGATGTGCACGCCCCAGACGTGTGGTCCGCCGTCGGCGGCGATGCCCAGCAGCGCGGAGCCCACCATCGTCCCGGCCATCACGATCGCGATCACCAGCCGGTTCGCGACGACGTCTGCCTTGGAGGTGAGCTGGTCGAGCCCGCGGTGGCGGAACTGCACCTCCACCTCGCCGTCGCGGAACTGCTCGAGCGTGTCGTGCACCTGGTAGGGCAGCTCCATCAGGAGGCCGCCGTAGCTCAGCAGCTCCTCCCGGCCGCGCTCGAGCAGGGCTGAGGGAGACAGCTGCTGCGCCATCAGCTCGTCGGCGTAGGGCTCGGCCACCTCGAAGACGTTGAACTCCGGGTACAGCTCGGCGCCCACGGAACCCAGCGTGGCCAGCGTCTTGTCCAGGAGCGCGAAGCGGGTGGGCAGGCGCAGGTGCATCCGGGCGATCAGCGAGAAGGCCTCCCGCACGACCTCGATGGGGTCGATCTCGCCCAGCGCGGCGCCGTGGTAGCGGTAGTAGACCTCGCGCAGCTCCAGCCGGAACTCCTCCTCCTGGGCGGCATTGAAGCGCACTCCGAGGTCGCGCAGCCGCCGCGGCAGCTGGTCGAGGTTCTCGTTGACCGCGTCCACCAGCAGCCGCGTCAGGCGGCGCATGTCCGTGGGCGACAGGGCTCCAGTGATGCCGAAGTCGATGATCCCCAGCCTGCCGTCCTCCATCACGAACAGGTTGGCGGGATGCGGGTCGGCGTGGAAGGTGCCGTAGCGGAACACCATCTCCAGCCACACCTCCGCCATCAGGTAGGCCAGCCGCCGGCGCTCCGCCGGGTCGAGCGTCGACAGATCGGTGTCGCTGAGTGTCGTGCCCTCGACCCGCTCCAGCGTCAGCACCCGCTCGCTGGAGAACGTCCAGTAGACCTTGGGGATCATGACCGTGGTCGACTCGGCGAACATGCGGCGGAACACCTCGGCGTTCCTGGCCTCGATCCGGTAGTCGAGCTCGCGCGTGATGGAGCGGGCGAACTCGTCGACCAGCTCCACCGTGTCCACGAACTCGAGGCGCTCGACGCGGCTCTTGACGATCTTGCCGACCTGGCGCAGCAGCGCGATGTCGGCCTCGATCTGGCGCCGGGCGTTGGGGCGCTGCACCTTCACCGCCACCGAGCGGCCGGTGTGCAGCTCGGCCAGGTGCACCTGCCCGATCGAGGCGGCCGCCACCGGCACGGGGTCGAAGGCGGCGAACAGATCGCTGATCTCGCCGTTCAGCTCCTGGCGGATCACCTGCTGCACCTCCTCGTAGGAGAAGGGCGAGACCGAGTCCTGCAGCAGGCGCAGCTCGTTGATGATCTCGGGCGGCATCAGGTCGGGGCGGATCGAGAGCAGCTGGCCGAACTTCACGAAGGTCGGGCCCAGCTCATCCAGCATCTCGCGCAGATGCCGGCCGCGCGCCTCGAGCGACATCTCGGGCTCCTGCGCGCCCCGCGGCCGCCGCTCGAACGCATACCCGAAACCGTGCCGGGCGGCCACCTGCGCGATCTCACGAACGCGGGCGATCTGGGTGCGCCGCGAGGGCTGCGTCTCCATGGGGCAATGGTACCGCCCTTATGGCCGCGGTCAGCGCGCCGTCAGGCTTCGGAGATCGGCCGGCCCACGACCAGGGCCTCGAGCAGGGCCGGGTCGAGCTCGCGGTAGCTCGCGTCGGCGCGGATGTCGAGCGCGTCAAGCGTCTTCGAGAAGAAGCAGCGAGCGGCCGCGGCCAGGACGACGCCCCTGATCTCCTGCTCCGGCAGGCCCAGCTCGCGCAGCCGCGCCAGCTGCTTGTCGCCGATCGACGTCGCGTCGTCCACGACTTGCTCGGCCAGGTCCATGACGGCGATGTCCACCTCGTCCAGGCCGGCCCCGTGGCGGTCGATCGCGATCTCGCGCACGGGCTCGCCGAAGCTGTCGATCAGCACCTTGCCGTGAGCCAGGCAGCAGTAGCTCGAGCGCAGCCGCTGGGCGGCGGCGAGCGTCGCCAGCTCGTAGCGGCGCAGGTCCATCGACTCCTTGATGGAGGTGTTCAGCGCCAGCCAGGCCGCCTGCACCTGTGGCCGCTCGTCGAAGGCCCGATCGAAGTTCGGCGTCACGATTCCCAGCCCACCGCGATGGGAGGAGCCGTCGTCAGCGTCTGCATCACCACGCAGTAGCGCTCGGTCTTGCGCCGCAGCGCTCCCAGCTGCTCCTCGGTCGCGCCGGGTGCATCGATCGCGAAGGAGACGCGGATGTCGGTGAACCCGACCGGCGCCTCGCGGTCGATGCCGAGCGTGCCGCGCAGGTCGAGATCGCCCTCGACGGTGACGGCGATGTCGTTCACCTCGAGGCCCATCGCCGCGGCCACCATCTGGCACGTGATCTGCGCACAGGCGGCCAGCGCGCCCAGCAGCAGGTCGCCGGAGCAGGCGCCGGTGCCCTCGCCGCCGACGCCGGCGTGGGCCTGCGCCTCGTACATGGCGCGGCCGAGGTCGACCGAGCAGGCGATCGGCGTGTCTCCACTGGCACCCCGCGCGGTCAGCGTGATCAGCCCGCTCTCCGGATGCTCCCGGTATGACTGCTTCAGCGGCTCCTGGAGGGCGCGGAGGTCGATCATCCAGCGAGGCTCTTGCCCTGCATGTCGTCGGGCACCGGCTGGCCCATCAGCTCCAGCACCGTCGGGGCGATGTCAAACAGGCGCGCGCCCTGCGGCGCCGCCGCCGGCATGCCCGGGCCCTCGAAGATGTAGACGCCGTACTTCGCGTGGTTGGCGTCGTCGGGGCCGGTGTCGTTCTCACGGGTGTGGATAGCGCCGTCGCCGACGCTGCCGATCGAGCGCCAGGTGAGGTTGCCGAAGTAGACGATCAGGTCGGGCGGCACCCCGTTCACGGCGTGGTAGAGCTGCTCGGGGCGAAACGCCTTCGTGCCGATCGAGTTGCCCTGCTCGTCGCCCAGCGCCTCGAGCTTCGCGATCAGCTCGTCGCGCAGCGGCTCCACCTGGGAGGGCTCGATGACGCCCTCCGGCTCGCGGCCGCGCACGTTCAGGAAGATGCGCGAGTAGTAGCCGCCGTCGCCCCACACCCGCGTCCGTGCCCAGTCGATCATGTCCGGCTTGACCGGCCCGGCCGGCGCACCCTCGCGCAGCGTCAGGTAGCCCTCGCGGATCAGCCACTCGTTCACGCGGATGCCGCCGAACATCGACTGGGCGCCGTGGTCGGAGACCACCATCAGCGCGGTGTCTGATCCCAGCCCCTCGATCAGCGAGCCGATCTCGGAGTCGAGGTAGCGGTAGTAGGCGCGGAACGCCTGCTCGTAGGCGGTGCCGGGCACGTAGTCGGGGTGGCCGTGGTCGTAGTAGCGCCAGAACCCGTGGTGCAGGCGGTCGGTACCCATCTCGACCATCATGAAGAAGTCCCAGGGGCGCGAGTCGCGCAGGTGGCGGGCCAGCTGGAAGCGGCGCTTCGTCATCTCGTTGATGTCGCGCAGGATCCGGTCCTTCTGGTCGGTGCGGAAGTTGGGCACGTCCACCATGTACTCGCCGACGACCTGCTTGATCTCGTCCCGCAGCTCCTCGGGGTACGTGTACTTCGAGTCGGTCGAGGGCGCCAGAAAGCAGCTGATCATCTCGCCGTTCACCCGACTCGGCGGGAACGTCTGGGGAACGCCCAGCACCACCACGTGCTTGCCGACACGGGAAAGAATGTCCCAGACGCGGTCTTCCTTCATCTTCTCGGCTGTGGCGAAGGTGAGCCCGTCGTAGGAGTGGTCCTTGCGGTTGCGGAACCCGTAGAAGCCGAGGGTGCCCGGATCCTTGGAGCTGGTCATGCACGACCAGGCCGGCACGGTGATCGGCGGATCGCACGACTCGAGCGGGCCGTACACGCCGCGGTCCATCAGGCCCGCCAGCACGGGCAGCTCGCTCTTCATGTCGTCGAACAGGATCTGGGGGGCCGCGCAGTCCAGCCCGATCACCATCACGCGCCTTGGCTTGCTCATGGCAGCAGTCTAGGAAACGGGCCCGGCCGAGCGCTCCGCATGCTCGGCGATCAGCCGCCGGTAGAGCGCCTCCATCGCCAGCGCCGACTCTGCGACTCGTTCCCGCACGGTCCGCAGGTTGCGCTCGGCGTAGCGTTCGCGGAGGGCAGCGTCGGCCAGCAGCCGGTCGAGCGCCGCCGCCAGCGCCTGCTCGTCGCGGGGCTGCACCATCTCCGCCCCCTCCCCCGGCCCGATCCACTCGTCGATGGACGGGCACCAGCCGCCGACCAGCGGGTTCCCGCTGGCCATGGCCTCGAGCAGCGATGACGGCGACGAGTCGGTGTTGGCGATCGACACCACGATGTCGCCCGAGGCGGCCAGCCGCGGCAGCCCGTCGGGGTCGACCCGGTGCAGCCGGATCCGGTCGCCGAGGCCGGCGCCGGCGACCGCCTGCTCGACCTGGGCCCGCGTCTCGCCGCCCCGTGCGGCCAGCAGCAGCCGCGCGCGTGGATGGGCGGGCGCGACGCGGGCGAAGGCCCGCACCAGCACGTCGATGTTGGTTCGCTCCTGGAAGTTGCGCAGCGAGAGCACGATCAGCGCGTCCTGCGGCCAGCCCAGCTCGGCCCGTAGCCCGTCCCGGTCGGCCTGCTCGGGACCGAACCCCGAGAGCTGCGTGTGCCAGATGATGTGCGCAATCCGGGTCGGGTCGGCACCGGCGGCCACCGCGGCCGCCTCGATCGCCCCCGAGTTCACGACCAGGTAGTCGGCCGACCGCCACGTGCGAAGCGCACGGCTGCGGCCCGGTTCCTTGAGCGCGTCCAGCAGCACGTCGCGGCCCCAGGGGCTGACCACGTAGGGGTGCACCTCGGCCAGCGCGCCCCAGTAGGCGTAGGGCGTGATCCCGTGGCCGTGCACGACGTCGGCCCCGACGGTCGCCGCCAGCCGGCGGATGGCCGGGCCGAAGCGGAGCCGGCGCAGCCTGGGGACGCGCATCAGCGGCTCCAGCGCCAGCAGGTCGTGCACGGTGATGCCCTCGGTCTCGCGGGGATCCGCGCCGACCCGGTTGGAGACGACGTGCACGTCGTGCCCGCGGTCGGCCAGCCGCCGCGCCCAGCGCAGGGTGTGGATCGACCGCGCATCGGCCACGGCCAGGATCCGGAGCGGTCGCGGCGACGAGCTCACGTGGCCGCCTCGCTGGGCGGGCGCCTGCGCAGGCGGCTGGCGATGATCCGCCAGCCCTTCCGCACGTCGCCCTTGCTGAGCGCGCCCACCGGCACCAGCATCAGCGGGAACACCGTCGCCAGGAGCAGCCGCACGACCACGGCGATCAGCCCCGTAGCCGGGATCACCCACTGCGAGAGCGCCAGCAGCAGCACCGCCATCCCCGCCACCTTCCCCACACGCAGCCACTCGTAGGGGACGGGATAGCTGCGCTGCGAGTTGGCCCAGCCCATCCACAGCA
Source organism: Gaiellales bacterium (assembly GCA_036273355.1). GTDB lineage: Bacteria > Actinomycetota > Thermoleophilia > Gaiellales > JAICJC01 > JAICYJ01. The sequence continues at coordinate 5,791 of DASUHV010000266.1, read as the reverse complement.
GCAGCGCATACCCGAGCACCGTCGTCAGGCCGGCGCCGACGATGCCCCAGTGCGGGATCGCCCAGAAGTTCAGGCCCAGGTTGACAGCGGCCGCGGCGGAGGCGATCAGCGGCGTCATGCGGGTGCGGCGGCTGATGGTGACGCCGATGTTCACGATCAGGTAGCCGCCGTAGAGCACGGTGCCCGCGGCAAGCAGCGTCACCACCGGCATCGCCCCCTGGGTGTTCTTGGGCAGGAAGTAGCCGATGTAGGGCGGCGCCGTCAGGCTGATGGCGACCAGCCCCCAGCCCATCACGACAGACCAGTACGTCAGCACCGATGCGTACGTGCGCTTGGCCTGGTCATCGCCCTCCTGGCCGCGGACGTCGTGGGCGAACGGCGCCCACGCGGTCTGAAACGCGCCCATCAACACCAGCACCGGCACCGCCACGCGCGCCGCTACCGAGTAGGTACCGAGCTCCTGATGGCCGGCCAGGCGCTGCACCTGGATGCGATCGGCCAGGTTCAGCGCCCACAGCGCGATGTTGGCCGGCATCAGCGGCAGCGAGTAGGTGAGCAGGTCGCGCAGCACCGGCCGGTCGAAGCGGCGGATGCCGATCGTGTGGCGGCGGGCCACCACCACGATCAGGTAGACCAGCGCGGTGCCGGTGAAGTTGCCGACCAGCAGGCCGAGGGCGCCCTGGTCGAAGACGACCACCAGCAGCAGCGTCAGGATCGTGGTCAGCAGGATGTTCAGGAGCGTGAAGCGCACCCACGACCTGGCCCGCCGCTCGATCCGGTAGACCCGCGCCATCACGTCGTAGTTCATGCTGATCCAGAGGCCGAACAGGCCGGCCAGCACGATGTCGGTGTCCACCTGCAGCACGTGGCCGATGAAGCCGCGGAACACCCAGCCGACCAGCACGCCCAGCGTGGCGGCCGTCATCACGAACACGAAGATCGTGTGGATGATGGGCGCCCAGTCGGTCTCGCCCTCGCCCAGGGTGAACCGCGACATGGTGGTGACGATCCCCATCCGCAGCAGGATCGAGGCCAGCAGCACGGCCGACAGCATCAGGTCGACGGTGCCGTAGGCCTTGGCACCGGCCGCGTGCAGGTAGATCGGGACCAGGAAGAACCCGGCGAAGCGCCCGATCACGCCGCTCATGCCGTAGATCAGGGACTGCCCGGCCAGCGACCGCATGCGGCGGCCCTCGGCGAGCATGCCCTGCTGGCCCGGAGTGCTCATGCGGCGCCTTCGTCCAGCAGCCGGGCCACCAGCGGGTCGGATGCCGGCCGCTCGGCGGGCGGGCGCATCGCGTAGCCGAAGCGCGCCGCCTCGGGTCGGCAGCGGCGCTCGGCCAGGTCCAGGTACGCGCGCCTTGCCAGCGAGCGGCGGCGGGCGTCCCAGTTGTCGAAGTAGCGCTGGTTGCTGCCGCCGCGAGGTGTGCGGTCGCCGGCGAAGTTGTCGCGGTTGACCCCCTCGGCGACCGAGCGACCGGGCGCGTGGTCGTCCAGGCCGGCGAACCGGAACACGCGCGCCAGCTCGCGGTCGGGGTCGGCCACCAGGTGCTCGTAGCGGACGATCATGGCGCGCTGCAGCGAGGGCAGGTCACCGCGCAGGGTGCGGTGCGCCGCCGTCCAGTGGGCGAGCAGCGCGTGTGGCCGGGTGGCGCTCCACTTCTGGGTGGCGGCCGAGACGGCGATCGGATGCCGTACGACCAGCACGAACGACGCGTCGGGGAACATGGCTTGCAGGAACCGGGTCATCAGCAGGTTGGGCGGGGACTTCTCGAGCAGCACCTGCCGGCTCTCGTCCCAGTGAGGGCGCCAGCTCTCCCACAGCGCCCGCCGGTTCTGATCGGTCACCAGGGCAGAGCGCTCGGTGAGGTGCGCCTCGGGCAGCAGCGCGAACCGCCCGGCCTGGTGGCCCTGTGAGACGACCGGGTAGACGTCCTGCAGGTGCTGGCCCTCGTCGGCCGGTACGCCGGTGCCGTCGAAGCCGCTGACCTGCGGATGCTCGGCCAGCAGGCGCGCGAGCATGGTGGTGCCACTGCGGTGCAGGCCGCCCAGGAACACCATCCGGTGGCCGGTCACGGTCTCGGGTCGCCGGGGACGTCGGTGCGGGTCACCAAGGCGCTGGAAATGCTAACCGAGGTAGCGGCGCTGCGCGCCGAGCGCGGTCGGGCAGAATACCGTGCGCAGATGGCCGCCGGACCGCACACGACCGCGCCCCCACCGCCCGCGCAGGAGCGCGCGCGGGGCGCCGGCGAGCGCGCGCACATGCGATTTCGGACCATCACGCGAAATGCGCGGGCGCTGCCCGACTTCCTGCTTATCGGTGGTCAGCGGTGCGGGTCGACGTCGCTGTACACGACCCTCTGCGGGCATCCGCAGGTGCTGGCCGGCGCGCACAAGGAGCCGCACTTCTTCGACAACAACCACCTTCGCGGCGAGGACTTCTACCGCCGGCTGTTCCCGCTGCGGGCGCACCTGCGGGCGCGCCGCGCGATCACCGGCGAGGCGACCACCCACTACCTGTCGCACCCTGCGGTGCCGGGGCGGGTGGCCGCCATGCTGCCGGACGTGCGGCTGATCGCGATCCTGCGCGACCCGGTGGAGCGGGCCTACTCCCATTACCAGCTTGCGCACCGAAACGGCCGGGAGCCGCTCAGCTTCGAGCAGGCGCTCGCGGCGGAGCCGGAGCGGCTGGCCGGCGAGGAGGCGCGTCTGCTGAGCGATCCCGCATACCGCGGCGAGGCGTACGGGGTGCAGTCCTACCGCACGCGCGGGCTGTACCTGGAGCAGCTGGAGCGCTGGTGGGCGACCTTCCCGCCGGAGCGGCTGCTGGTGCTGCGGAGCGAGGACATGTTCGAACGGCCGGCGGAGGTGTACGCGCAGGCAGTGGCGTTCCTGGGCCTGCGGCCGGACGCCGGGCGCACGGCATTCGCGGCGCGAAACCAGGTCGTCTACAGCTCCATGCTGCCGGAGACGCGGGCGGAGCTGGCCGCGTTCTACGCGGAGCCGAACAGCAGGCTGGAGCAGCGGCTGGGCCGCAGCATGGGCTGGCAGGGGGCCTGACGGTGGGACTGTCCCCGGCGCTACGGGAGCGGCTGGCACGGCTTGCGGACGGCTCCGAGAAGGCGCCGGCGCTGGTGTTCGAGTGCTCGTACGTGAACGGGCTGTCGGCGATCAGGAGCCTGGCGCGCATCGGGGCGCCGGTGGTGGCGCTCGACCACAGGCGCGACGGCCTGGGGATGCGCTCGCGGCTGGCGCTGGGCGTGGTCGGGCCGCCGCCGGGCGAGCGGGAGCGGTTCGCGGAGCACCTCTCCCAGGTGTGCGATGCGCTCGGGCGCGAGGCGGTGGCGTTTCCCACGCACGACGACTACCTGGTGGCGGTGAACGATGCGGCGCCGGCGGCGCTGCGGCTGCCGTTCGGCCCGCGCGAGCTGATCGACCGGGTGCAGGCGAAGCGCTTCCAGTACGAGGCGGCCGAGCGGGCCGGCGTGCGGCTGCCGGAGACGTTCCACCCGGCGTCCGTCGAGGAGGCGCAGGAGGCGGCGGCCGTCATCCCCTACCCGGCGGTGATGAAGCCGTCGCTGGGCAGCGGATTCAAGGCGCGCTACGGCAAGCCGCTGATCGAGGCCGCGGACGCCGCGGAGCTGGTGGCCGCCTACCGGCTGGGAGAGCCGTTCCGGCCGATGTTCCAGGAGCTGATACCGGGCGGAGACGACTCGCTGTGGACGGTGGGCAGCTACCTGGACGGCGAGGGAAGGGCGCTGGGGGTGTTCTGTGGCAGGAAGCTGCTGCAGGCGCCGGCCGGGGTCGGAACCTGCCGCGTGGGCGAAGCGGTGTGGGACGCGGACGCGGTCGCGGGCGCGCTGCGGCTGCTGCGCGAGCTGGGCTTCCACGGCATCTCCCAGGTCGAGTACAAGCGCGATCCACGGGACGGGTCGCTGCGGCTGATGGAGGTGAACGCGCGGCTCTGGCAGTGGCACTCGCTGGCGTCCGACTGCGGCGTCGACCTGGTCGAGATCGCCTACCGGGACGTGCTGGGTCTGCCGGTGCGGGAGGCGACCAGCGAGCGAGCCGGGCAGCGGCGCTGGGTGGCGCTGGTGCGGCACCTGCGGGAGAGCCGGCGCGACCGGCTGGGGCTGCGGAAGACGCTGGCGCCGCTGCGACCGCCGTTCTCGGAGCCGGTGCTGTCGCTGCGCGATCCGATGCCAGGGGTGCACCAGGTCTACGGCGCGCTGCGCGGAGGCGGCCGGTGAACACACGGGCGGCGTGGGTGGTCGAGACGCTGGCGTCGGCGTGCGCTCCGCCGAAGGAGGGCGCAGCGGAGATCGCGTATCCCTCGTCGGGGCTGCCCGGCTCGGAGGCGGCGTGGGAGTACTTCGACCGCGGCGAGGCGGCGCCGCCGGTGCTGCAGGAGGGTGGCCTGCTGGACTTCGGGGACGGGGTCGAGGACGTGGTGGCAAGCGCGTTCTGGCACCTGTCTCGCTGGGAGGAGCGGGCGGGGTCGCCGCGGGACCGGCACGGGCGGTTCACGGCGGCCAACGCGTTGGCCGATCCCGAGCAGCCGGCGGTGGACGCGCTGCTGGGACGGTTTCGGGAGGCGACCGGGCTCGAACGGCGACAGGGGTTCAGGGTGGTGTTGACGCACGACATCGACACGCCGAGGCGATGGACGAGCAAGCGCAGCGTGGTGGCGGCCGGCGGGCGCATGCGGGCGGCGGCGCTCGACCGCGACCGCGGCGAGCTGATGGCTGAGGCACGAGGGCTGGCGTGGCTGCCGATCGACCTGGCGCGAGAGCGCGACCCGAACTGGGCGTTCCAGCGGATGCGCGAGATCGAGGAGGCGCGCGGCGGGCGATCGACGTACTTCCTGATGGCGGGGCACCACCACCCGGCCGACGGCGACGCGGCCGCGTACGACGAGGTGCGCGCCCGGATGGTCGACCGGATCACGGCCAACGGGGACGAGGTGGGGCTGCACCCCAGCTACACGACCAGCGACCACCCCGAGCGGCTGCGCGGCGAGCAGGAGCGGCTGGCGGCGCTGGTGCCGGCGCCGCTTCGCAGCGCACGCTTCCACTTCCTGCGGCACGACCCGCACCGCTCGCTGGCCGAGCTGGACGCGCTCGGCTTCGCGCTCGACTCGAGCCAGGGCTACGCCGACCGGCCCGGGCTGCGGGCCGGCTTCTCGTTCCCCTACCACCCCTACGACCTGGCCTCCGAGCGGCCGCTGGGCCTGGTCGAACTGCCGCTGGCGGTGATGGACGCGACGCTCTCCGACCAGCGCTACCTCGGACTTGACGCCGAAGACGGCTACCTGCGGTCGATCGCCGTGCTCGAACACGTCGCCGAGGCGGGAGGCACGGTCGCCATCCTCTGGCACAACGACCGGTTTGCGGGCCCGTATGCCCGCGGCTGGGATCGCTGCTATGAGCGCCTGCTGGACTGGGTCGTCGCCCGCGGCGGCGTTCTCTGCGCCTGCGAGGACGTGCTGGGCCGCCCGTCACGCGCCTGAAACGCCGCGGTCGGCGCAACAGCCGCGCCTGGCACCGGTGTTGCCAACGGCGCGGTCACGGCCCCGTCACACGACTCACACCGGAGCGTTCCGCGCTTCGCCGGGAACTCGGGCCTGCACGGCGCTCAGACCGTGGATCCGGGGCGCAACGCCGGCGCCTGGCACCGGTGTTGCCAACGCGGCGGTGACGAACGTCGCGCGGATGTGACGGGGTGCCTGCGACGGTCGTGACGTGATGAGTGCGGCGGCATTCCGCCCAGGCGTCACGCGCACCGCGCGAAA
>DASUHV010000265.1:0-2188 GCA_036273355.1 Gaiellales bacterium | reverse complement strand
GCGGCTCGGGCCCCCACCAGCCCGACCACTCCTCGTCCCACTCGCCGCGGATCGGGCCAAACATGTTGCGGCCCATGACGTAGGCGCCGCGGGGGCGCAGCAAACGGCGCTCGACAGTGGCGTCCGCCTCGTTCGCGCGCTCGTCGCCAAGGTGCCAGCCGTGAAGCTCAAGGCCCCGCTTGCCGAGCGGGCTTTCGCGGCTTTGATCCGGACCGGCGACGAAGCCGTCGAGGGAGATCGACATGTGGCAGGTAGTGTCGGCCATTGCTGTCCTCCAGAGTGATTGTGATTTGCAAGCGGCGACGCGCAGGCGGACCCAAGGTATCGACAAACTCGCCGGCCGAGGACCACTCGGGTTCGACGCACTCCGCCTCAGCGTTGAGGTCGAATCAACGGACGGGGCGGCCGACGTCAGCGTACCCCCCGGCTGCAGGGCGTCCCCCAAGGTCGCCGGGAGGGCGTAGCACCGACGAGTCTTCCCGATCGGCGGGCCGGGCGCTGAGAAACTCGTCGGTCGGCGTCGCTGCTAGGCTCGGCTGATGGCGGAGCGGGCCAAGCTGGTCGGCATCAACCACGTCGCGGTCGAGGTGGGCGACGTCGAGCAGGCGCTCGCGCTCTACGGCCGATTGTTCGAATTCGAGCTGCGTGGCCGGGTGCCGCATATGGCGTTCGTGGATATGGGCGACCAGTTCATCGCGATCTCCGAGCCGCGCAGCCAACCGGCCGACGATTCGCGCCACTTCGGCCTCGTCGTGGACGACGTCGCGGCGGCCCGGGCGGCCGTGACACGGGAGGGTCTCGCCATCGTCGGCCAGAGTCGCCGCAGCTTTGACTTCCTGGATCCCTGGGGAAACCGGTTCCAGGTTGTCGGCTACGGCGACATCCAGTTCGACCGCGTGGACGGCGTGAAGCGCAAGCTCGGCATCGAGAAGCTCGGCAAGACCGAGGAGGCAAGGCGACAGATATCCGAGCGTGGACTCGACTGATAACGCCGCTTCAGAGGGTCTGCCGACCACCTGACCGCAGGGGTACGCCCGGAAACCGCGAACTTCCGCGAGATGAACCCCCAGCAGGTGTCGGTCGAGGTAAACGCGCGCACCGTGGTCAAGGTGCTCAGCATCGTGCTTGCCGCATTCGCGCTGATCGAGGTGCTGAACGCGGCCCGGGACGTGCTGATCCTGCTCGGGATCTCGCTGTTTCTGGCGGTGGCCCTGAACCCTGCGGTGGTGCTTGTTCAGCGCTGGCTTCCGCGCGGGCTTGCCGTGGCTTCGGTGTTCATCGGGCTGCTGGTGCTGATCGGCCTGTTCGTGGTGGCGCTGGCCGTGCCCATCATCAACCAGACCAACCACCTCCAGGAGGCGGCACCCGGGTACGTCGACAAGCTCAAGAAGGATCCCACCCTGAACGACCTCAACGAGCGCTACCACCTCGTCTCCAAGGCCAGCGCCGCGGCCGGGAAGCTGCCGGCGAAGGTGTTCGGCGCGGCCGACAAGTTGGTCACGGGCATCGCCGAGACGATCACCGCGATCTTCCTCACCCTGTTTCTGATGCTCGAGCTCCCCACCCTCAGTGCCGGGGTGCTCTCGCTGCTCCCGGAGAAACGTGCAGAGAGAGTCAGCCGGCTGGCGGTCGACGTCAACCGCCAGGTGGGTGGCTACGTGATCGGGAACCTGGCGATCTCGGTGATCGCGGGCCTCGTGACCGGAATCTCACTCTGGATTCTGGGAGTGCCCTACGCCGCGGCGCTGGGCATCCTCATGGGCATCTTTGACCTGGTGCCGCTGGTCGGCGCGACCGTCGGAGCGATCGCCGCCATCGGCGTGGCGTTCGCCGCACAGGGGCCCACCGCTGGCATCATCATGCTGATCATCAACATCATCTACCAGCAGGTCGAAAACCACGTACTGCAGCCGATCGTCTACCGCAAGACGGTGCACCTCTCGGCGTTCCTGGTGCTGGTCGCCGTGCTCATGGGAGGCGCGCTTCTGGGAGTGCTGGGCGCGCTGGTCGCGATCCCGGTGGCGGGCTCGATCCAGGTCATCGCCCGCGACCTGCTGGCTGACCGGCGCCGCGCGACGCCCGCTCCGCCGGCGGCTCCCGCGGCGGAACCCGGCTAGCCAGCTAGCCTTGTCCTTTTCGCGAGCAGGGGGAGTGGGATGGGAGCGACCGGCCAGCAGCACGTGATCAC
>DASUHV010000264.1:0-2001 GCA_036273355.1 Gaiellales bacterium | reverse complement strand
ATGAACCTGTCCGACTCCGGCGCCGACCACGCGCTCGGCCACGCGATCGGATCGACCCTGGGGCTGCCGCACGGCCTCACGGTCGGGCTGGTGCTGGCCGAGACGCTGGAGGTGAACCGCCCCGCCTGCGCCGGACGCCTGCAGCGGGTTGCGGACGCGCTAGGCGAGCCGGACGATGGCAGCGGCGACGGGTCGCGGGCGGTGCGCGCCGTGCGCCGGTTGCTGGCCGCGATCGGGCTGCCCACATTGCGCGAGGCGGGCGTCCGGGAGGGCCACATCGACCGCCTGGTGGAGCTCTCGCTCGCCGACTACTGCCTGACCGTCAACCCGCGCACCTGGACGGAAAACGATGTCCGCGCCGCCTACGCCGCGGCGATGGCGCTCGACCGGCGCTGACCCGCGGCGCGGCTCATGGCCGGGGCTGATTCAGCCGATGCAATCCTCGAGACCCTTGAGCACCGACATGGCTCCGAACGATCCCTCAGACCAGGACGCGGCGGTGGCCGCGCTGCTTCGGCGCGTGGCTGCGACCGCCGGCGTGCACATGTACGAGATGGAGCTGTTCGACGACTTCGAGTACGTCTGCCACGTCTGGATCGGCCAGGCGCTCGAGAGCCTGCTCGGGGGCGTGCCGGAGGGGATGGACAAGGAGGCGGCCTGGGAGGCATGCATCCACCCCGACGACCGCGCCACCTACGAGGCCGGCTTCGCCCCGTTGCACAAGGGCGACGTGACCGAGATGGAGTACCGGCTGGTCGGGTTCGACGGCGCCACGCGCTGGGTCTGGGAGCGTTGCATCCCCAGGCCCGTGGTCGACGGCAGGCGGCTGGTGGACGGCATCGTCACCGACATCACCGATCGCCACCTGGTCGAGCGGGAGCTGGCCGAGGCGCACGCCCGTCTTGCGCACCTGGCCTACCACGACCACCTCACCGGGCTGCCCAACCGCGCCCAGTTCCAGGAGCATCTCGACGCCGCGCTGGCCTGCGCCGCCCGCGACGGCTCCTGCGTGGCCGTGCTGTTCATCGACCTGGACGGGTTCAAGCAGGTGAACGATGCCCACGGGCACGCCGCCGGTGACTCGCTGCTGCGCGCGGTGGGCGAGCGGCTCTCGACGATCTCGCGCGACGGCGACGTGGTCGCACGCCTGGGCGGCGACGAGTTCCTGATGCTGGCCTGCCTGGGCACGTCCGACCAGGCGCACCTGGACGCACTCTGCAACCGCGTCTACCAGCAGCTCCTGGCCCCGGTCAGCGTCGACGGCGCCGACCTGCAGGTGTCCGGCAGCGTCGGCCTGGCGCTGTACCCGCGCGACGCGGGCACCGGCGACGATCTGATCCGCGTGGCCGACGTGGCGATGTACAGCGCCAAGCAGCACGGCCGCCGCCGCGCCGCCTGAGCGCCGGCCGCTTCAGACCGCCAGGTCGACCCCGTCCCGCGCCAGGTTCTCGGCGAAGGTCGCGGCCCGCTCGCCCCGCGGCTGCGACAGCTCACCGGCGCTGCGGAACTGCGGCCCGATCTGGCGGCCGCACTCGAGGTACAGCGGATAGGTCTCGTTCACCAGCTGCTCGGCCGTCTCGGGCGGGAGCGCCTCGGCGGTCACCACCAGCAGGTCGATGTCGGAGTGCATCGGCGACGCCGCGTCCCACATGTCGCCGCGGGCGGCCGACCCGAACAGCACCAGGCGCACCAGCGAGCCGCCCAGCCGCTCGCGCAGCAGCGCGCAGTAGCGGAGCAGGCAGTCGCGCTCGGGCGGGGACAGGTGCCGGAGCGGATCCTCGCTGCCCGCGGCCGTCGTCACATCTCGACCTGGATCTCGCCGTCCTGCTCGCGCACCGGGTAGGTCTCGAGCGAGGCGACTGCGGGTCCTACCAGGGCCTCGCCGGTGCGGATGTTGAAGACGGCGCCGTGGCAGTAGCACTCGAGCTGCTGGTCGGTGAGCGTGCCCTCCGCCAGCGGGCACTCCTCGTGCGTGCACCAGCCCTCGAACGCGTAGAGGCT
>DASUHV010000263.1:0-10917 GCA_036273355.1 Gaiellales bacterium | reverse complement strand
TTATGCCATTGCGCGCGGGTGTCGACCTGGGTGGCACCAAGATCCAGTCCGTGGTGACCGACGACCAGCACGCCGTGCTGGGGCAGGCCCGCCACCCCACTCCTAAGGACGACGGGCCGCAGGGGGTCGCCGACGGCATCGTCGCGGCGATCCGTGAGGCGCTGGAGGGAGCCGGGGCCGACCCGAGCCAGCTCGAGGGCGTCGGCATCGGCTCGCCCGGCGTGGCCGATGACGAGGCCGGCACCGTCACCCAGGCCCGCAACGTCACCCCCGACTGGACGGGCAGCTTCCCGCTGGCAAACGCCGTCGGCGAGCCGCTGGGAGGGGTGCGCGTGCGGCTGGGCAACGATGTGGACGTGGCCACGATGGCGGAGGCCCGGCTGGGCGCGGGGCGCGGACACGCCTCGCTGCTGGGCGTGTTCTGGGGCACCGGCGTCGGCAGCGGCATCATCCTCAACCACGAGCCCTGGCAGGGACGGGGCGCCGCCGGCGAGTTCGGCCACACCGTCGTGAAGCTGAACGGCGCGCGCTGCACGTGCGGCCGAAACGGCTGCGTCGAGGCCTACGCCGGCCGCATGGCGATGGAGCGGCACGCCCAGGAGCTGCACGACAAGGGCCACCACACCGACCTGTTCAAGATCATGAAGCAGCGCGAGCGCGACACGCTCTCGAGCGGCGTCTGGGCCCGTGCCCTGGAGCACAAGGACGCGATGGCCGAGGAGCTGATCGAGCGGGCCATCGCCGCCCTCGCGGCGGGCATCGCCTCGGCCGTCAACCTGATGGACTTCGAGGCCGTGGTGATCGGCGGCGGCCTCGGGTCACGGCTGGGCGAGCCCTACGTGGCGAGGATCCGCGAGCAGATGCTGCCGCACCTGTTCGTCGACGACAACCCGCCGCAGGTCGTCGTCGCCGAGCTCGGCGACCTCGGCGGCGCCATCGGCGCGGCCATGCAGGTCGGCTCCGCCTGAGATGGTTGATTCCACGAGCTACGCGGCGCTGGACTGGTCTGGGACACGCTGGACGCCACGATCGTCCTTGGCCAGGACATCATCCAGCCTGCCCTGCGGACGCTCCCGACGTCCAGCCCGCCCCATCCTGCGCCCAGCATCCACGAATCCCGTGGAATCAACCATAAAGCAGGCGTAATCGACTCGTCCAGATAGACGTCCTGGACGGTGTTCAGCAATGCGACGCCGTCCGCCAGCGGCCGCTGGAAGGCCTTGCGGCCGACGATCAGGCCCGCGCCGCCGGCGCGCTTGTTGATCACGGCCGTGCGCACCGCCTGGGCCAGGTCGGAGTCGCCGGCGGACTCGCCGCCGGAGTTGATCAACGGCACCCGGCCCATGTAGGTGTTCACGACCTGCCAGCGCGTCATGTCGATCGGGTTGTCGGTGGTGAGCTTGTCGTAGACCAGCGGATCGGTCTTGCCGTAGCCCTTGAAGGCCAGGAAGCCGCCGTTTCGCTCCGGCTGCTTCTGCTTGATGATGTCGGCCTGGATGGTGACGCCTAGGTGGTTGGCCTGGCCGGTGAGATCGGCCGATACGGCGTAGTCGCCGTTCTCGGTCTTGAAGGCCGAGTTGCGCAGGTAGCACCAGAGCACCGTGAACATGCCCAGCGCGTGTGCCTCCTCGAAGGCCTCCGAGACCTCGATGATCTGGCGGCTGGACTGTTCCGAGCCGAAGTAGACCGTCGCGCCGACCCCGATCGCGCCCAGCTCGTAGGCCTGGCGCACCGAGCCGAACATGATCTGGTCGAACTCGTTGGGATAGGTCATCAGCTGGTTGTGGTTGAGCTTGACGATGAACGGGATGCGGTGCGCGTAGCGGCGCGCCTCCATGCCCAGCACGCCGAAGGTGGTGGCGATGGCGTTGCAGCCGCCCTCGATGGCCAGCTCGACCAGGTTGCGCGGGTCGAAGTAGGCGGGGTTCTTGGCGAAGGAGGCCGCGGCCGAGTGCTCGATGCCCTGGTCGACGGGCAGGATCGACAGGTACCCGCTGCCGCCCAGCCGGCCGGTCGCGAACAGCTGGCCGAGGTTGCGGAGCACCGGCACCGGCCGGTCGGAGTCCATCCACACCCGGTCGATGAAGTCGGGCCCGGGCAGGTGCAGCTGGCCCTTGTCGATGCCGTGCGCCTCGTACGTCAGCAGCGCCTCCGCCTCGTCGCCCAGCAACTGCTCGATCTGCGAACCGCTTGTGACAGCCATCTGCGCACCCCCGCCTGGTATTCAACCGTTTCTGGTATCACCATTGTAGTCGCGCCGGCCCGGTAGGCTTCTATTCGTGATCGTCGTGATCGTCATCGTCGTGTTGGTCGTGCTGGTGCTGGGGTGGCTGATGTACACCTACAACCGGCTGGTGCGGCTGCGCAACGAGAGCGACCAGGGCTTCTCGGGGATCGACATCCAGCTGAAGCGACGCGCCGACCTGATCCCCAACCTGGTGGAGTCGGTCAAGGCCTACGCGGCGCACGAGTCGGGGCTGTTCGAGGAGCTGGCCCAGGCCCGGGCCAGCACGCTATCGGCGCAGGGAGTTGCCGGCGCGGCCGATGCGGCCGGCAAGACGGGGGCGGCGCTGGGCCGGCTGTTCGCCGTGGCCGAGGCCTACCCCCAGCTGCGTGCCAGCGAGAACTTCAAGCGGCTGCAGGACGAGCTGACCGACACCGAGGACAAGATCGCGGCCGCGCGCCGGTACTACAACACCGTGGTGCAGGCCTACAACACCGGGCAGCAGACGTTCCCCGCCAGCGTGGTCGCCGGCACCTTCGGTTTCAGCCCCCGCGAGTTCTTCCGGCTCGACGACGACGGCGATCGCGCCCCCGTCGCCGTCTCGGTGTGACATGACGCTGCAGCAGCAGATCCGCGCGAACCGGGTGCGCACGACCTTCGTGCTGTTCGGGTTCGCGATCCTGGTGGGCATCTTCTCGGCCGCCGTCTACTTCGCCTACCAGCCCGGCGTTGCCGGGTTCATCGGCATCATCGCGATCGTCTACGGCATCGTCTCGTGGTTCGCGGCCGGTGCGATGATCGCCGCCGCATCCGGCGCCCACAAGGTCACCAAGGAGCAGCAGCCGGAGCTGTACCGGGCGCTCGAGAACGTGGGCATCGCGGCCGGCCTGGCCAAGACTCCCGACCTGTACATGATCGACGACCCCTCGCCCAACGCGTTCGCGGCCGGACGCGATCCCGACCACGCGTACGTCGCCGTCACCACCGGCCTGGCCAAGATGATGGACAAGCGCGAGTTGGAGGGCGTGCTGGCGCACGAGGTGTCGCACATCCGAAACCGCGATGTGCGGCTGATGAGCCTGGCCGCGGTGCTGGTGGGAGTGATCGCGCTGGCCTCCGACCTGCTGATGCGGATCACGATCTTCGGCGGCGGCAGCGACGAGCGTGAGGGCGGCGGTCTGGGTCCGATCGGCGTGATCGCGGGCCTGGTGGCGGCGGTGCTGGCCCCGGTCGGAGCGACACTGCTGCAGATGTCGCTGTCGCGCCGCCGCGAGTACCTGGCCGACGCCAGCGCCGTGGAGATCACGGGCGACGCCGAGGGCCTGGCGATGGCGCTGGCCGCCCTGCGCGACGACACCCAGCCGCTGCACACGGTCACGCGCGCCACGGCGCACCTCTACATCGAGTCGCCGCTGCGCGACCACAAGGGTCTGCGCTCCAGCCTGGGCGGGATGTTCGACACGCACCCGCCGCTGGAGGATCGGATCGCGGTGCTGGAGAGGCTGGGCGGGTTCACGCTGCCGGCTCCCGCCTCACAGCCGGCCACCGCGCAGTAACCTCGCCGCCAGCTCGGCGCCGGCCGCCTCGAGGTCGCCCTGCTGCAGGGTGCCGGCGCCCAGTTCCGCGAGCGCGGCGGCCGCCTCCGGCTCGACGACGCCGCCCACGGCGATGCAGGTCACGCCGGCGCTGCGGCAGCGGTGCGCCACCGCCGACACCACCTTGCCGCGCAGCGTCTGGCCGTCGATCCTGCCCTCGCCGGTGATGCAGAGATCGGCCCCGGCCAGGGCTCGGTCGAAGCCCACTTCGTCCAGCACCAGCTGGGCGCCGGGCATAGCCTCGGCTCCCAGCTCCATCAGCATCGCGCCGATGCCGCCGCCCGCGCCGGCGCCGGGCCGTCCCGCCGATGCCAGCTGAAGGGCCGCCAGCCGCCGCTCCAGCTCGGCCACCTGCTGCGGGCTCGCGCCCTTCTGCGGCCCGTACACCGCGGCCGCGCCGGCCGCGCCCAGCAGCGGGTTGTCCACGTCCAGCGCCGCCACCAGCGACACGCCCTCCGGCACGCTCCCCAGCCCCCGCCGCAGGCCGGCACCCCCGTCGGTGGTGGCGGTGCCCCCGACGCCGACGACGATCCGGGTGCCGCCATCCGCGATCGCCCGGCCGATTAGCTCGCCCGCGCCCAGCGACGTCGCCGCGAGCGGATCCGGCGCCAGGTCGGCAACCCGCCACATGCCGCAGGCCTCGGCCACGTCAAGCGCCGCCTGGCCGCCGCCCAGGTCCGCATACCGGGCCTCGACCGGGCGGCCGCGCGCGTCGTGCGCGGGAGCCGCTCGCCACGTGCCGCCGCGCGCAGTCAGCAGCGCCGCCGCCGTCCCCTCGCCGCCGTCGGCCAGCGGAAGCAGCCGCAGATCATCCTGCCTGCGCGACCCCCATCCCCGCGCCAGCGCCCGCGCCGCCTCATCGGCGCTGTAGGTGCCCTTCAGCTTGTCCGGCGCGATCACGACCCGCACCCGGGCGACCCTATCCGGTGGCGAGGATCCTGGTGCTGGTGGCCTTCCACGAGGCGATCACCCGCACTCCCGGCTGGAGCGCCAGCCGCTCGGCGGACTCGGGCGTGATCTCGGCAGCGATGCCGTCGATGGTGACACGCACCCGGTTTCCCATCGGCACCACCCGCTCGATCGCGCCGGCGATGTGGTTCTGCGCCGAGTCGTCGACCGGGGCCAGCGAGAGCGTGATCTCCCAGGGGGCGACCAGCACCGCCACCCGGCCGGATGCATCACCGGCGATCCGCACCGAGCCGCCGCGGTCGAGGTGCACCTGGCCGCCGGACGCCATCCCCGGCAGGTAGTTGGTGCCGGCGAACTCCGCGACGAACGAGGTCAGCGGCGCCTCCAGCAGTTCGCGTGGCGTGCCCTCCTGGACCACCCGCCCCTGCTCGATCACGGCAACCCGGCCGGCCAGCGACACCGCCTCGTCGTAGGCGTGCGTGACGACGATGGCGGGCACCGCAGCATCGCGCAGCACCGCGGCCAGCTCCGCTGCGACCGCGCCGCGCGTGGCCGGATCGAGCGCCGATAGCGGCTCGTCGAGCAACAGCGCCTGCGGCTGCAGCGCGAGCGCCCGCGCCAGCGCCACCCGCTGCCGCTCGCCGCCGGACAGCCGCGGCGGGCGAACGGCCGCCAGGTGCCCGATCCCGACCCGCTCGAGCAGGGGATCGATGTCCGTGCCGTCGGCGCCGTAGGCGACGTTCTGGCGCACCGTCATGTGCGGGAACAGCGCGTAGTCCTGGAACACGAACCCGCAGCGGCGCCGCTCCGGCGGCAGATCGCGCCCGTCGCCGAACCAGAGGTCGCCGTCGCACTCGATGCGGCCACGCGAGGGAGCGTCGAGCCCGGCGATCAGGCGCAGCAGCGTCGACTTGCCGGCACCGGAGGGACCGACGACGGCCAGCACGCCGTCGACGTCGAGCTCCACGTGCAGCGTGAAGCTGCGCAGCTCACGTGTCACAGAGGCGTGAAGCGCCGTGCCCTCCCAACCCCGAGCAGCTTGACGGTCAGAAGCACGCCGCCGCTGGCGGCGATCAGCACCGCGGCGGTCGCCAGCCCGGCATCCAGGTTGTCGGACAGGCCCAGGTAGATCTCGATCGGTGCGGTGCGCGTGACGCCCGTGAGGCTGCCGGCGAAGATGATGGTGGCACCGAACTCGCCCACGGCGCGTGCCCATCCCAGCGCCATGCCGGCGCCCAGCCCGCTGCCCGCGAGCGGCAGCGCAACCCGCCGGAAGGTGCGGCCGCTGCCCGCGCCCAGCGTGCGGGACGCCTCCAGCAGCGTGGTGTCGACCGCCTCGAAGGCCGAGACGGCCTGGCGGATGTAGAGCGGGGAGGCGACGAAGGTCATCGCCATCACCACCGCCAGCCGGGTGAATGGGATCGAGATGCCGGCCAGCGCCAGCTGGTGGCCGAGCAGGCCACGCCGCCCGAACGCCATCAACAGGCCGATGCCCGCCACAGCCGGCGGCAGCACCAGGGGCAGCTCGACCGCGGTCATCACCAGCGAGCGGCTGGGAAAGGAGCGGGTCGCCAGCAGGTAGGCGAGCGGAGTGCCGACCACCACCATCACTGCCAGCGACACCAGGCTGAGCTGCAGCGACAGCCACAGCGCGGCGCGCGCCTCCTCGGAGCGGATGCCGGCCGCGAGGTCGCCGTGCAGGAATATCGCGATCAGCGGCAGCAGCAGGAACGACAGCGTCAGCCCCGCGGCCAGCGCCCCGATCAGCTCGAAGGGGCCGGGCCGAATCCGTCGCGTACCAGTACCTGCTGCCCCTGCGGGCTCATCACCAGGTCGATCCACTGCTGCGCCGCCTTTGCGTTCTTCGAGCCCGTCACGATACCGATCGGATAGGTGGCGGTGGCCTGGGCGGAGGCCGGCAGCTGGAAGCTCTTCAGCTTGTCGCCGGCGGTCTTGGCGTCGCTCGTGTAGATGAACCCGGCGTCCGCCTCGCCCAGCTCCAGCTTGGTGACGATGTCGGTGACCTTGGCCTCCTGGCTGACGATGTTCAGCGACGAGGGCTTGATGCCCAGGTTGTCGAGCACGGTCAGCGTGTAGGTCCCGATCGGCACACTCGGATCGCCCACCACCAGCTTGGCGTTGCCGATGTCGTGGACGGAGGTGATGCCGGCCGGGTTGTCGGCGGGCGTGGCCAGCACCAGCGTGTTGGTCGCGAAGTTGGTGGTCTTGCCGAGCAGGTTCTCGCCCTGCAGCTGCTCGGGGTACCTGCTGCTGGCCGCGGCGAAGACGTCGGCCTGGTCGCCCTGCTCGATCTGCGCGGCCAGCTGGTCGGATCCGAGGAACTCGAAGTCCACCTTCCAGCCGGGGTGCTGCTGCTGGTAGGTGGTCGCGATCTTGGGGAAGGCGTCGATCAGCGACGAGGCCGCGAACACGACCAGCTTGCCCCCCGACGGAGCCGACGAGCCGCTGCCGGACGAGCCGGAGCCGCTGCCGCTGCCGCAGCCCGCGGCCACCAGCAGCGCCAGCACCAGGAGCAGCAGCCGCGACCTCACAGCCGCGCCACCATCACCGAGGTGGCCTTGACCGTGGCCACGGCCCTCACTCCCGGCACGAGACCCAGCTCCTCGACGGCGTCGCGGGTGATCACCGACACGATGTGGTTGCCGCCGGATTCCATCTCGACCTGCGCGATCACCCCGGTCACCTCGACGCTGGTGATGACGCCCTCGAACCGGTTGCGCGCCGAGAACGATGCGTCGACGTGGTGGACGACGTGGCCGCCGAGACGCGCGATCTCGTCCTCGTCGACGACGCGCCGGTTGGCCGAATCACGCTCGGTGGCGATACGGCCGCTCCGCTCCCAGCGCCGCAGCGTGTCCACGCTGACGCCGAGCGCTCGAGCGGCATCGCCGACGGGTAGCATCCGTCCCATAGAACCGCGCACGCTAGCACCTACGTATCACCTATGCAAAGTGTGATCTGGACGCCTCCGGCGGAGGTGGTCGATCGCGCGCGGGTGACGGCATTCATGCGCGAGCAGGGGATCGCCGACTGGCGCGATCTGGGCCGGCGGGCGCAGGACGACATCGGCTGGTTCTGGGATGCCGTGGTCGCGCATCTGGGGCTCGAGTTCACGACGCCCTACACGCAGGTCTATGACCAAAGCGACGGGCCGATGTGGACGCGCTGGTTCGGCGGCGGCCGGATCAACCTGACGCACAACTGCGTCGACCGGCACGCCCGGGACAGCCCCGAGCGTGCCGCGGTGATCTGGGAGAGCGAGGACGGCCGGGTGCGGACGGTCAGCTACGGGGAGCTCGAGGCCGAGGTCAACCGCATCGGCAACGCGCTGCTGCAGCTGGGCGTCGAGCCCGGCCAGACGGTCGGCCTGTTCCTGCCGATGTCGGTGGAGGTGGTGGCGGGCTTCTACGCGATCTGCAAGATCGGCGCGATCGCCGTGCCGATCTTCTCCGGCTTCGGCGCGGCGGCCGTGGCGGCGCGGCTGAGGGACGCGGGTGCGGTGGCGCTGCTGACGGCCGACGCCGTGCCGCGCCGCGGCAAGCCGGTCTCGATGAAGGAGGTCGCCGACGCGGCGCTCGAGCAGGCGCCGTCGGTGCGGCACGTCGTGGTGTGGGACCGGTTGGGCACGCGGCCGGCGATGCGCGGCGGCCGCGACCATCACTGGCACGAGCTGGTGGCGAGCCAGCCGGCGGAGCTGCCCGCGCCGCCGCTCGACCCGGAGACGCCGATGATGGTGATCTACACCTCTGGCACCACCGGGCGGCCCAAGGGCGCGGTGCACGTGCACGGCGGGTTCCTGGTCAAGATCGCCGAGGAGTGCGCGTTTCAGACCGACGTCGCCGCTGACGACCGGTTCATGTGGGTGACCGACATGGGCTGGATCATGGGCCCCTGGGAGGTGGTCGGTGCCGGCGCTCTTGGGGCCACGCTGGTGGTGTCGGAGGGCGCGCCCGACCACCCCGGCCCGGGCCGGCTGTGGCAGCTGGTGGAGCGGCACCGGATCTCGGTGCTGGGTGTCTCCCCCACGCTGATCCGGGCGCTCCGCGGCCACGGCGACGCGCCGGTGCGGGATCACGATCGCAGCTCGCTGCGGATCCTGGCCTCGACCGGAGAGCCCTGGAACCCCGACCCCTACCGCTGGCTGTTCGAGGTGGTGGGCGAACGGCGCTGCCCGATCATCAACCTGTCGGGCGGCACCGAGGTCGCGGCCTGCTTCCTGTCGCCGATGCCGGTGATGCCGCTCAAGGAGTGCACGCTGGGCATGCCCTCGCTGGGCATGGCGATGGACGTGCTGGGCCCCGACGGCGAGCCGGTGGCTCCGGGCGAGGTGGGCGAGCTGGTGTGCCGCAAGCCGTGGCCGTCCATGACCCGCGGCATCTGGGGCGATCGCCAGCGGTTCCTGGACGCGTACTGGTCGCGCTGGCCCGGGATCTGGGTGCACGGCGACTGGGCGTCGGTCGACACCGACGGCTACTGGTACCTGCACGGGCGATCCGACGACACCCTCAACGTCGCGGGCAAGCGGATCGGGCCGGCCGAGTTCGAATCGGCGGCGGTGCGCTGCGCGGGCGTTGCCGAGGCCTGTGCGATCGGCGTGCCGCATGAGGTGAAGGGCGAGGTGGCATGGCTGTTCTGCGTACCGCAGATCGGGGTCGAGCCGACGGACGCGCTGCGGGCGGCCGTCCGCGACACGGTCGTTGCCGAGCTGGGCAAGGCCTTTGCCCCCGACCAGATCCGCTTCGTGACGGCGCTGCCGAAGACGCGCAGCGCGAAGATCGTGCGGCGCGCCGTGCGCGCGGCCGTGCTGGGCGAGGATCCGGGCGACCTCTCCTCGCTCGAGGACCCGGATGTGCTGGCGCAGTTCGGGGCTTCTACCTGACGGCCGAACTCGTCGCCGCCGTGCTAGCGTCTGCGCGGTTTCCGAACCACGCGAAAGGAAGGCTGTGACCGAAGGCATCCTCGACGGCAAGCTGGCCCTCGTCGCCGGCGTCGCCAACAAGCGCTCGATCGCATGGGCCATCGCCCAGGCGCTGCACGGCGCAGGAGCGAGGCTGGCGTTCACCTACCAGGGCGACCGCCTCGAGGATTCGGTGCGCAAGCTGGCGGAGACCGTCGGCTCCGACGTGGTGGTGCCCTGCGACGTGTCCAGCGACGAGAGCATCGAGGCCGCCTTCGAGCAGCTCGGCGAGCGGCTGGGCGGGCTCGACATCCTCGCCCACTCGATCGCCTTCGCGCCGGCCGAGTCGTTTGAGGGCCGCTTCATCGACACCTCCCGGCACGCGTTCGTGACCGCCCTTGACATCTCGGCCTACTCGATGGTCGCGATGGCCCGGTCGGCAGAGCCGCTGATGGCGCCCCGCGGCGGCGGCGCGATGGTGACGCTCACCTACATGGCCAGCGAGCGGGCGTTTCCCAAGTACAACGTGATGGCGGTCGCCAAGGCGGGGCTGGAATGCTCGGTGCGCTACCTGGCCTACGAGCTCGGCCCCGCGCAGAT
Source organism: Gaiellales bacterium (assembly GCA_036273355.1). Taxonomy (GTDB): domain Bacteria; phylum Actinomycetota; class Thermoleophilia; order Gaiellales; family JAICJC01; genus JAICYJ01. The sequence goes on along the minus strand of DASUHV010000263.1, from coordinate 671 downwards.
CCGGGTCAACGCCATCTCGGCCGGGCCGGTTCGCACGCTGGCAGCGAAGGGCATCCCCGGGTTCGACCAGATGGAAGCGGTGATCGAGGCCCGGTCGCCGCTGCAGCGCAACATCGAGGCCGGCGACGTCGGCAACGCCGCCCTCTACCTGTGCAGCCCGCTGGCCTCGATGGTCACCGGCACCACGCTCTACGTCGACTCCGGCTACCACGCGATGGGGATGTAAGCGGTGCTGTCGTGGACAGTGCTCGGGGGTAGCCCGGCGTGGCCCAACCCGGGCCAGGCGGCCAGCGGGTACCTGCTCGAGTCCGAGGAGCGGCGGATGCTGATCGACTGCGGATCGGGGATCGCGCAGGAGCTGCGCGCGGTCAACCCGCCGCCGCTGGCCGACATCCTGATCACGCACTTCCACGCCGATCACTGGTTCGACCTGGTGCCGCTGCACTACGCCTTCCGCTACGGCAGCTGGCGCGACCGGCCCAAGCCGCTGCTGCACCTGCCGCCCGGCGGCCGGGCGGTGCTGGACACGGTGGCCTCGGTCTGGGACGGATCGGTGGAGACGTTCGAGGCGGCGTTCGACCTGATCGAGTACGACCCCCACGACGATCTGCGGCTGGGTGACCTGCACATCACGTTCGCTCCGTGCCTGCACTACACCACCTGCTACTCGG
>DASUHV010000262.1:0-14399 GCA_036273355.1 Gaiellales bacterium | reverse complement strand
AGGAAGCGGCTGACCCTGTTCGAGACCCAGCTGCCGGAGACGCTGATCACGATGGCGGCGTCGCTCAAGGCCGGACATGCGTTCAACCAGTCCGTCTCGAGCGTCGTCCGCGAGGGCGCCGATCCGACCGCGAAGGAGTTCTCGCGGGTGCTGGCCGAGATCCAGCTGGGAGCTCCGTCCGAGAACGCCCTGCAGGCGATGGCCGACCGCATGAACTCGTACAACTTCGGCTTCGTCGTGATGGCCGTGAACATCCAGCGCACCGTCGGCGGCAGCCTCGCCGACATCCTGGACATGGTCTCGGACACGGTGCGCCAGCGCCAGCAGTTCGAGCGCAAGGTGAAGGCGCTGACAGCGCAGGGCCGGATGTCGGCCTACGTGCTGATCGCGATGCCGTTCCTGATGGGCCTCGCCATCTTCGCCCTGAACCCGACCTACATGTCGGTGCTGTTCACGACCACCATGGGCAAGATCATGGTCGCAGGCTCGCTCGTGATGATGGGGATCGGTTCCATGATCATCAAGAAAATCGTGTCCTTCAAGGAGTAGCCGCATGTTGATGATCCTCGGAATCGGAACGTTCTTCGCCGCTGTCTACGTGCTGCTGACCGGTCTCACCGTCCGCCAGCGAGAGGTGTCGCTGTCGGTCAGGCGGGCCCGGCGCTACGGCACTCGTAACCAGCGCGAGATCGAGACACGGCGCAGCGTCAACGACCGGCTGCTGGGTCCGATGGCGGCTCGTCTCGCCGGCATCACGATGAAGCTGATGCCCAAGACCAACCCCGATCAGGTGTCCAACCGCCTGCTCGCCGCCGGCCTGGCCCGTACGCTGTCCCCGCAGGCCTACCTGGCGCTCAAGACCGGCCTCGCCGGCCTGTTCATCACGTTCGGCCTGCTCATGACGATCACCGGTGCGATGTCTCCGGTCTTCGGCCTCATGATCGGGCTGATGGGCGCTGCCATCGGGTTCATCGCCCCCGACTTCGTGATCAATAACCGCATCCGCAGCCGCCGCGACCTGATGCGCGCCGACCTGCCGAACGTGCTCGACCTGCTGTGCGTGTCCGTGGAGGCCGGTCTCGGCTTCGACCAGGCGCTCTCCAAGCTGAGCGAGCGCATGGAGGGCCCGCTCGTCGACGAGTTCTCGCTGGTGCTGCACGAGATGCGGATCGGCCAGAGCCGCTCGGCAGCGCTCAAGAACCTGTCGGAGCGCGTTGACGCACCCGAGGTGTCGCAGTTCGCCCGTGCCATCGTCCAGGCCGACCAGCTCGGCATCGCGCTGTCGCGCATCCTGCGCGTGCAGTCGCAGGACATGCGTGTGCGCCGCCAGCTGGCCGCCGAGGAGAAGGCCATGAAGGCACCGGTCAAGATGCTGTTCCCGACCGTGATCTTCATCTTCCCCTCGATGTTCGTGGTAGCGCTCGGCCCGGCCGCGCTGAACCTGATGAAGACCTTCGCAGGCGGCTGATCGCGTTCGGTCCCACCGGCCGCGCTCGGGCACGGTCGACCCAGGAATGGACCACGAAGCCCAGGCATCTCAACCAGGGGCGCCCGTCGAACCGGCATCGGCCCTCGAGCAGCTGGAGGCGCTCGGAGTCAGCGGCATCCTCCGGCAGCTGGCCAGCGACGGTCAGATCGTCGACGTGCGCTGCGAGATGCCCCAGTGCTACTGCTTCCGGGGTCGCCGGTACTTCGATCCCGCGCCGTTGTGCTCCGATTGGTCTCCGACGGCCGACCACTACCCGCGGCTGAAGATGCACGGCGGGCACCTCACTCCGGACAACGTCCGGCTGGGGCACAAGTTCTGCAACAACCACGACTTCATATGGCGCCAGAAGATCAACGCGATGCTCGCGAAGCGGATGTCGCTGGATGAGATCGCCGCACGGCTGAACCAACAGAAGGTGCCGACGATCCACGGCACGAACCGGTGGACGGCGGCCGCCGTTCGGAAGGCATTCGTCTCGTAGTAGCCTGGTCGGCTACCTGCGGCGCTTGCCGTCCGGGTAGGTGATCACCCGCACGTCGATCGTACGCTCACCACGGCGGACGATCTTGCGCGTCTCCGTGCGATGGGTGTTCGGGCCGCTCATGCGCCTTGCATCGGCAGCGCGAGGGCAGGGCTGAAGTAGGCGGCGTCTGCTGCCTTGGTGTCAGATGCCCGACCCGCCTGCGCCAGGCGGGAGATCACGAAGCAGATCGGCAACCGGCCCGTCGTCCGACTGCTTGTGGTCGTCGGGCACGAGGCCGTGGCCGGTCTGCTTGTGGTCGTCAGGCACGGGCTCCAGCGCGTTGATCCGCCGCCACCACGTCCGGAGCCGAGCTCCCAGCCAGGTCATGCGGCCAGGATAGCTCCGTCTCGAGCATCGAAGAAGGCGACGACCGGAATCGAACCGGTGTGCAAGGCTTTGCAGGCCTCTGCCTAACCACTCGGCCACGTCGCCCGAGGTCACAAGGCTATCAGCGGGCCCGTGGGCTACGACGCGACGTCTGCGACCGCACGGCCGGCCAGGAGCTCGGCGCTTCGCAGCGCCAGGCCGCCCTGGCCTGCCACCGCCGCCAGCACGGCCTGCGCGCGCTCCGAGAACGAGTCGCACACGACCACCAGCAGCGCGCCGTCTACCTGCACAACCGCTGCCACCGCCGGTAGCGCCGATGCCTCGGCCGCCGGCCCCGGCAGGTTCGCAACGTCCACGAGCTCCACCTCGTCCCGCCGCGGGAACCCGGCCCGCACGGCTGCCGTCGCGATCGCGCGCACCGCGGCGTCGCCGGTCGAGGGCAGCACCCGGCTGCGGCCGCCGACGGGATCGGTCGGCACGACCACCGCCGCCGCACGCGACCCGGTCAGGCTGCGCGCCACGTGCGCCAGGTGAGCGGCGACCGCGGAGACCGACGGGTCGGTGGCGGCCATCGTGGCGATCTCCAGCAGCGCGTTCGAGACCGCCGCCGACCGTCGCTCCGCCTCGAGCAGCCGGGCGTTCTCGAACGCCACGGCGGCCTGCGCCGCCAGCAGCTCCAGCAGCCGCACCGCGAGCTGTGAGAACTGGTCGAGCCCCAGCTTCGACAGCACGATCACTCCGATCGTGCGCCGCTCGTAGCGCAGCGGCACCGCCAGGATCGACTCCTCGATGTCGGCGCTGCCCTCGATGTCCTCTGCGAACTCGCAGTGCTGCGCGTCGCCGATGTTGAGGGTTTGCCCGCGCTCGGCTGCGGTGCCCGTGATGCCCTCCCCCACGTCGCAGCGCAGCGCGTCGAACGTCTCGCCGGCGTACTCCGACAGGTTGCCGCCGAAGGCGACCGGCTCCAGCGTCCGCTGGTCGTCGCCGAGCAGGTAGACCCGGGCGTTGTGGTAATCGATCATCGTGCGCAGCTCGGCCACGATCGTCTCGGCGATCTGCCAGACGTCGTTCAGGCGGTTCAGCTTGGTTGCCAGCGCGCCCAGCAGCTTGATCTGCGTCAGGGACTCCAGCTCCTGCCGGCGGCCGGCGGCGCCGCGGATGTCCCGTTGCGCCCGCACAGCTGACGAGTAGCTGGCGGCCCGGTCCTTGCCCCGCTCCTTGGCGACGTATAGCGCCGCGTCGGCCGCGGCCAGCAGCTCGGTCGGGTTCTTGGCATCGTCGGGAAACGCCGCGACGCCGCAGGACACGGTCAGTGAGCGAGGGCCCGGAAGCTGGCGCACCCGCGCACACAGGCGGTCGGCCGCCGCCTTGGCGGCGCGCTTGCCGGTCTCCGGCATCAGGATCGCGAACTCCTCGCCGCCGACGCGGAAGGCCGAGTCGGTGGCTCGCAGTACAGAGCCCGCCGCCGACGCCACCCGCCGCAGCATCAGGTCGCCCTCCATGTGGCCGTGCACGTCGTTCAGCAGCTTGAAGTCATCCAGGTCGAACGTGACCAGCGCCATCGGCCGCTTGTAGCGGTGGGCCCGCTCCAGCTCGGCGCGCACCCGCTCCTGGTAGACGCGGTGGTTGAAGAGCCCCGTCAGCCAGTCCGTCTGCGCCTCGCGCGTCAGCTGCTCGCGGATCTGGGTGTTGTCCAGCGCCAGCGCCGCCAGGTCGGCGAAGTGGCAGATCAGCTCGAACTCGTCGTCGCCAAAGGTGACGCCTTCGCCAAGGCGATAGACGTTGAGCACGCCGATCGGCTGGTCGCGCACCATCAGCGGCACGGCCGCGATCGTCTCCGGCTCGCTCTCGGTGCCCGGCACCAGCTCGATGCGCGGATCGAGGTGGGCCGCCGGCACGTTCTGGGCGAGGCGGTGCTCCACCACCCACCCGGTCAGGCCCCGGCCCAGCGGGAGGGGCGCGTCGAGGATCTCGGCGGCGTACAGGTCGACCGAGTGCAGGGGCACCAGAAGGCTGCGCACCGGGTCGACCTGGTAGACCGTCAGCACGTCGTAGGGCACGAGCCGCTTCAGCTCATCGGTGATGCGCTCGAGCAGCTCGTCCAGGCTGCCGGATCCCAGCAGCATCCGCGACATCTCAAGCAGCGCTCTGTACGAGGCCAGGCGCGCGCCTTGGGGGTCCTGGGCAGAACCGGGACGTGCGGGCAAGACATCCTCTCGAAGCAGATGGTCGGGGCCGGGCACAGGGAGCGAAGGTGCCACTCTCAGTTTCCCGCCTGAGGGGTCGGGCTCCTACCCCCTTTCGAGTGATCCCGCTCCCCGTGATGCAGGTGGATAGGCCACGAGCGAGGCAACCGTCACGATCGTCATCACCAGCGTGCCGGCGATCGCCACGTGCACCGCGATCACCTCCCAGGGCAACCCGTTGCGGTACTGGTACTCGCCGACGGCCAGCTGACAGAGCGTCAGGACAACCCCGGCCACGGACAGCCGCTGGGCGAGGCTGCCGCGGGCGGTTCGCCACAGCACCACCGCCAGGATCAGGAACACGGTCGCGAACGACACGGCCGCGCGCACGTGCACCCAGGTGGCGTCGTAGAAGTCGCCGAACCGCTCGATCGGCCGGTCGGTGGCACCTGCGTGCGGGCCGGCGGCCGTGACGAACGCGCCGGTCGTGACCAGCGCCAGGCACAACACCACCGCGGCCGCCCCGAGCAGCGCGGGTCGCGTCCACACCAGCTGCTCGCGCCCGCCGCCGTGAGCGCCGTCGACGGCGTGGAACGTGACCCACGTGGCGACCGCCACCACCGCCATCGCCAGCAGGAAGTGCGACATCACCAGCAGCGGGTTGAGGTCGAAGGCAACCGTGATCGCGCCCAGCGGCACCTGCGCCACGGTGCCGGCCGCCGCCGCAGCCGCCCCCCAGGCAACCGCTCGCTGCAGCCCCGGCAGGCGAAACGCGATCACCGCCGTGATCACGGCCGCCACCATCGCGATGCCCGAGATCACGCGGTTCGAGAACTCGATCACCGAGTGGTAGCCGGTGCTGGGCACGAAGCTGTTGGCCTCGCAGGTCGGCCAGTGCGGGCAGCCCAGGCCGGACGCGGTGAGACGCACCAGGCCGCCCGTCACGACCACCAGCCACAGCAGCCCGAGGGTGATCAGCGCGGCACGCTCGAACGTCAGCGCCGTGACGGAGCGCCCGCGTGCGCGAGACAGGGTGGGCTCGGCGGTGGCCACGGCTGGAAAGTCTAGAGCGCGGCGTTGTGGTGGGAGGTGAGCACCGCACGCGCCCCCCGCACCGGGGTTCGCAGCAGCCGGTAGGCGCGGGACGAGTCGAGCACGCAGTCGAGCGGCCGCCGCACCGCCCCGCCGGCGCTGCGGCCGGCACGCAGCAGGTTCGGGTCGGCGCCGTGGGAGGCTGCGATCAGCCGCGCGAACTCGAGCCGCGACACGGGTTCGGGGCCGGCCAGGTGCAGCACGCCGCGCTGCGGCAGCTGCGCCAACTCCAGCAGCGCGGCGGCCAGGTCGCCGCGGGCCACCGGCGAGCGCAGCTCGTCCTCGAAGAAGGCCACTTCCGCCCGGCCGGCCAGCGCGTCCAGCACCATCCGCTCGGCCGGTCCCGGCTCCGCGCCGGCGTAGATCAGGGAGGTGCGCACCACCAACGCGTCACCGTGCGCTTCCAGCACGGCACGCTCACCATCCAGCTTGGAGGCGCCGTACTCGTTGACCGGCCCGGGTGGGTCGTCCTCCCGGTAGGGGCGGGCCAGCTCCCCGTCGAACACGAAGTCGGTGGACAGGTGGATCAGGCGGGCGCCGTGTCGGGCGGCGGCCGCCGCGACGTGCGCGGCGCCGTCGACGTTCACCCGGCGCATCCGGTCGCCTCCCTGGAGGTAGGCGGTGTGCACCACGGCACCGGGTCTGACGCGCGCCATCAGGTCGTCGACGGCGGCACGGTCGCAGACGTCGAGGGACACGTCGGCGGTCGCGTTCGCCAGGTGCGTGCCGATCGCACGGCCGCCGGCGGCGCGAGCCTGAGCCAGCAGCTCGCGGCCCAGATAGCCGCTCGCGCCGGTCACCAGGATGCCCGCCTGCGCGCCCGTGTCAGACGCCTGCATCAGCCGATCGTAGCTACACTCGATGTCCGCCCCGGCCCGCAACTCTCTCACGGAGATCGCCATGACCACCACCCTCCCCGGACAGGACATCGACGCACTGCTGACCCGCCTCGGCATCGACTCGTCGCGCCTCAGCGGCGGCGATCTCGAGGTGCGCACGCCCATCACGGGCGAGGTGATCGCGAACCTCCACTCGACCAGCGAGGCCGACGCCGAGGCCGCGATCGCGCGGTCGGTGGAGGCATTCCGCGTCTGGCGCGACGTGCCGGCACCACGGCGCGGAGAGCTGGTGCGCCTGCTGGCCGACGAGCTGCGCCAGGAGAAGGAGGCGCTGGGCGCGCTGGTCACCCTCGAGGCCGGCAAGATCGGCCAGGAGGGCCTGGGCGAGGTGCAGGAGATGATCGACATCTGCGACTTCGCGGTGGGGCTGTCCCGGCAGCTGTACGGCCTCACGATCGCATCCGAGCGGCCCGGGCACCGGATGATGGAGACCTGGCTGCCGCTGGGGCCGGTGGGCATCATCACCGCGTTCAACTTCCCGGTCGCGGTCTGGAGCTGGAACGCCGCGCTGGCGCTCGTGTGCGGCGATCCCGTGATCTGGAAGCCGTCCTCGCGCACGCCGCTGACCGCGCTTGCCTGTCAGGCGCTGTTCCGGCGGGCGCTGGAGCGCTTCGGCGACGCCCCGGAGGGGCTGGTCGAGGTGATCGTCGGCAGCGCCGGGCGGGCGCTGGTGGACGACCCGCGGGTGCCGCTGGTGTCGGCGACCGGGTCGACCGCGATGGGCCGCGCGATGGCGCCGAAGGTGGCGGCCCGCCTGGGCCGCTCGCTGCTCGAGCTGGGCGGCAACAACGCGATGATCGTGACCCCCAGCGCCGACCTCGACCTGGCGGTGCGGGCGATCCTGTTCGCCGCGGTCGGCACCTGCGGCCAGCGCTGCACGTCGCTGCGGCGGCTGATCGTGCACGAGTCGGTGGCCGACACCCTGATCGATCGGCTCGAGCGGGCCTACGCGAGCGTGCAGGTGGACGACCCGCGCGAGCAGGGCACGCTCTGCGGGCCGCTGATCTCGCAGGAAGGCTTCGACGACATGCAGAAGGCGCTCGACCGGGCGCGCGCCGACGGCGGCACCGTGAGCGGTGGCGACCGGGTTCTGGCCGACCGCTGGCCCGACGCGTACTACGTGCGGCCGGCGATCGTGCGGATGCCCGGACAGACCGACGTCGTGCGCGAGGAGACCTTCGCACCGGTGCTGTACGCGATGACGTACTCGGACATGCAGCAGGCGCTGGATCTGCACAACGACGTGCCGCAGGGACTGTCCTCCTGCATCTTCACCGGCGACCTGCGCGAGGGCGAGCGGTTCCTGGCGCCGGCCGGATCCGACTGCGGCATCGCCAACGTCAACATCGGCCCCAGCGGCGCCGAGATCGGCGGGGCCTTCGGCGGCGAGAAGGAGACCGGCGGCGGCCGCGAGTCAGGCTCCGACGCCTGGAAGGCATACATGCGCCGGCAGACGGCCACGGTCAACTACTCGACCGAGCTGCCGCTGGCGCAGGGCATCGTGTTCGACGCCGGGTAGACGGTACCGGCGATAGCCGGCGGAACTGGGGACGCGCACACCGGCTCGATAGGATCGGGTCGTGACGACGGCGAGGCACCCCGAGGCGCATCTCAGCCACCGCTCCGGGTGGCTGCGCGCTGCGGTGCTGGGCGCGAACGACGGGATCGTCTCGGTCGCCGCGATCATCGTCGGCGTCGCGGCGGCGGATTCGAGCCGCTCCGCGATCCTCACCGCCGGCATCGCCGGGCTGGTGGCAGGGGCGGCCTCAATGGCAGCCGGGGAGTACGTCTCGGTCAGCTCGCAGGCCGATGCCGAACGCGCCGACCTCGGCCTCGAGCGGCGTGAGCTGACCGAGGATCCGGCGGGCGAGCGCAACGAGCTGGCCGCGATCTACCGCACCCGCGGACTCTCGGCTGCACTCGCAGATCAGGTGGCCGACGAGCTCAGCGCCGGCGACGTGCTGTCGGCGCATGCCCGGGACGAGCTGGGCATGACCGAGCTGTCGCATGCCCGCCCCTTCCAGGCGGCGGGCGCCTCCGCCGCCTCGTTCACCGTCGGGGCCGCGCTGCCGCTGCTGGCCGTGATCGTGTCGCCGGCAAGCGCTCGCATCGAGCTGACGGTGGCCGCGACGCTGGTGGCGCTGGGGCTGACCGGCTTCATGGGCGCACGGCTGGGCGGGGCCCCGCCCGGCAGGGGCACGCTGCGTGTGGTGATCTGGGGTCTGGCGGCAATGGCGCTGACCATGGTCGTCGGGCGCCTGGTCGGGACGAACGTCTGAGCGGCAGCTAGGAGCCCATCCCCATCTGCGGCATGGGATTCATCCCCGGCGTCGTGAGGCCGGGGATCGCATCGGGGGCGACGAGCACCAGCACGCCGAGGCCGAGCAGGATCGCGGCGGTGCCGTAGACCGCGGCGCGGCGCCACGGAACGGTCTTCTCGATCGCGATCAGCCCGGCGACGAACGCCATCCAGACGATGCTCATGACACCCAGCGCAAACAGCGCGGCCATGAGCGCCCAGCAACAACCGACGCACCAGGCCCCGTTCTTCGCACCCATCTGGAATGCGCCCAGCCGCCCGGCGCGCCACGAGCCGAGCAAGAAGCCCAGCGGGCTGCGGCACCTGCCGAGGCAGACGTCCTTGAGCGGTGTCAGCTCGTAGACGGCTGCGACGATCAGCGTCGCCCCCGCAACCCACCGGCCGGCCCGGTCCCAGGACAGGACGTCACCGGTGACCGCACCGCCCGCCGCGGCGAGGGCGAACGCGAGCGCGCCGGCGGCCGCCCACGTGACGAGGTATCCCGACGCGAACGCAAACGGCGAGACCAGTGAGCGCCGGCCGCTCATCCGCGAGTACAGGGCCACCGTCGGGGCGACCGACGGGAACATCATGGCGGCCATCATGACCACCCACACCGCGAGGAACCAGCCCGCCGTTCCCAGGCCGGTCCAGGGCCCGTTGTCCATCCCGCGCATCTGGTCTGCGGTCCACCACCAGCCGACGCCGGCGATGGCGAACAGCAGCGCGACGAGCCCGAGCCGGGCGCGCGCGGCCGCGAACGCAGGGCCGAGGCCCGCGCCGGAAACGCGGTCGGGCGCAGAGGCGATCATGCCTTCAGGCTGCCCAGGAGAACTCGGAGGTCGAGAGCCCGGTCTTCCCCTCGTACTGGATGCCGAACGCGTTGATCCGCGAGCGCTTGGCCTCCGCCATCGTCAGGTCGGATCCGACCGGGTGGAACATGCCCGCGAACCGCACCGGCTCGCCGGTCTCGACGCCGAACGGCACCACGTCCTCGATCTCGAAGTCGATCACGTCGCCGACGCGCACGCTGTGGCGAACCCCGTCGTCGACCACCTCGATGGCGGCTCGCTCCACGCCGAGCATCTCGCCCACGAGCGGGGCCAGCCCCGCCATCGGGCCGCCCAGCTGGCCGCCGAACACCTTGACCAGCTTGTCGAGCTGATCGTCGGTCGCTCGCTCATCGACGAACACGCCGAGCCGCCAGTTCCCCTCGGTCATGACCTTCGGCGTGTCGGCGATGGCAGCCACCTTGAGCCCGCCGATGTCGGTGCCCTCTATCTGCCCCTCGCGGATGTTGAAGACGAGGGTCACACGGCAGAAGTCGTAGGTGGCGCCATGGTCGAAGGACAGGTTGCATGGGCACATCAGCTCACACGAACACGTCTCGACGTAGCTGCCCTTGAGGTTCCACGACATGGACTACCTCCAAGTCTGGGGGACCGGCCATCCTATCCGATCAGCTGAGCGTGTGAACCGGCACCTCGAAGAACTCGACCGACGTGCGCCGCTCGCCGGCGCCCGGGCTCATAGCGTTCAACGCCGCGTCCCCGCGCTGCATCGCCTGCTCGCTCTCAAACAGCGTGATGCCGACTCCCTTGCCGGTCTCGCGGTCGACGAGCATCAGCATCTTCGCGCCCTCCAGGCCCGGCTGCGTCTGGTTGGATTCGACCTCGCCTCGAACCATCCCGATCGCCTGATCGATATCGGCGGGGTCACTCTGGAATGTGGCTACGCGCGCGTACATGTCGCCTCCTGGTCGCCGGACGTTCCGCCTCTGATCGTAGCCCTGTCGGACACCGATCGCCGAGGACTGCCGGTCATGTTTACCGCCCCCAAGCCTCGGGAACACCTGTCTGGACTGCGCGCCTCGGCTCCGCCAAATGGCCTTGGGGGATGGCGTGCGTTCGGTGAGGGCGGCAGACCACCCTGGGGGGAAGGCTGCCGCCCTCACACACCGCTCGCCGCGGCTACGGCGTCGCCAGCCTCACTCCCGGTCGACGGCGTGCGCGAGCGCCGACGGCGCCTGGCAGCCGACGATCGCCGGAGCTTCGTGGACGAGCTCGTCGTTGCGAAGGGCGTCCACCATGAACAGGGCGAAGTCCACACGGCGCGTGATGTTGCTTGCGAGAATCGGGTCGCCCACGTGCCGGCTCCAGACCGGCAGACCTTGACTCTCGCCTTCCTCGAGGTCGCTGCCGCGCACGACAGTCCACCGCGTGTCGCTCGCGAATACCCGTCGGCAGGCCTCGACCTGGTCGTCGAGGTCGGCAAACCGCGTGAGACGTCCAATCGGGCCGAAGACCTTCACGATCGCCCTCAGCTTCCACGGGTACACGTCCTGGCCGTCGCGGGTGATGTGCCATCCACACGAGAACACGAGACGCGCCCCCGGCGGGGCGTAGTCGAGCACCGCCTGAGCCGTTCCCTATGCGTACTGGTGGACGCCTCGAGGCACGAGCACCACCAGCACCCCGCCGCACCCTGCCACGGCGCGCTCGATCACCTCGCGGTCGTCCGTTGCCCCGGGAACGACGGTCATGCGCCCCTGGAACACGTCCAGCTTCGCGACGCTCTGCTCGCGACACACCCCAACCACCTCGTCGCCACGGTCCAGTGCGTGCTGGACCATGTAGCGCCCGAGCTTGCCGGAGGCTCCGACGATGCACACCTTCATCGTGAGCGTTCCTTCCTTCGAGTCTCGACCTTCGAATCGCCGGATCCGGCGTGGTTGAGCGGGAAAGAAGCGGCTGAGGGGACTCGAACCCTCGACCTTCTGCATGGCAAGCAGACGCTCTAGCCAACTGAGCTACAGCCGCAACGGCGGGGGCCAAGTATACCGCGGCCGCCGTGTGGCCGGGCCGCCCTCAGGCGTGCTCGATCTTCTCGCGCTGCTTCACATCCAGCTTCTGCAGCAGCTTCAGCAGCCGCGCGACGTGGTCCTTCTTGTCGTCGACGATCCGCTGCACAGCCTCCTTCGCGTCCTCGTCCGACAGCGAGAAGGCCTGCTCCTCGAAGCGGTTGATCGCGAGCAGCTCGTCGGCCAGGTTCTCCCTGAGCGTCTGCAGGTCGGCGGTCAGCTCGGTCAGTCGCAACGGTGCTCCTTTGGGTCGCTCGTGTCGGCGCTGACTCTACTCGCCGCGCACGGCCAGCACGCGGAGCAGCTCGTCCACCCGCGCGTCGACCGTCTCCAGCATCGGCGGCACCTGCGCCATCTCGTCCAGCAGGCCATGCTCGGTCACGACGGCGACGAAGTGCGCTCGGGCCGGGATGTCGCCGCGCGACGACAGCTTCTGCGCGGCTGCCAGCCCGGCCGCCGCACCCAGCTCCGCCCACACTCCCTCGCTCTCACCCAGCACGATCCGCGCCGTCTCCAGCTCGGCATCGGTCACCCGCACGACCAGGCCCTCCGACTCGACCACCGCCTGCAACGTCTGCACGGTGCCGGTGATGCCGCCCAGCGATCGCGCCAGGCTGTGCACGTCGCCGCTGGGTGCCACCCAGTCCTTGCCGCTGGCCAGGGAGCTGGCGACAGCGCCGCCGACTTCGACGGCCACCATCCGCGGGGTCGCGTCCACCACCCCCCACGTCGCGAGGTCCCGGAACCCGCGCCAGATGCCCTGGATGCCGTCGCCCAGCGCCGACGGCACGGCCACCAGGTCGGGCACCGACCAGCTCAGCTGCTCGGCGATCTCGTAGGCGATCGTGCGATAGCCCTCGATCGCGATCGGGTCGCTGCCGATCGGGGGCGTGCTGCGGTTGGAAACGGCCCGCCACCCCAGCGACCGCTCGGCGTCGGCCAGCAGCGTCCACCGCGCCTCCAGCCCGGACACACCGACCGCGCGGCCGCCCACCCACTCGATCGCGTCCAGCACGCGGCCGCCTTCCTCGAGCGCCGCGTCGACCAGCGCCACGGAGCGCAGCCCGGCGCGGGCGGCGTAGGCGGCCATCGACATCGCCATCGCGTCGCCTCCGGCGGTGCCCACGGTGGCGTCCGCGCCGGCGTGCTGTGACGCGGCCAGCGCCGAGAAGCGGTCGCGCCAGGAGCCGGTGGGATTGCGCCGCTCATCCTTGATCATCAGACGCCGCAGCCCGAACTCACGGCCAAGTGTGCCGATCGAGACCAGCGGCGTCGACCCTTCGCCCAGCGACACCAGACGCTCGCGCGGGATCGGCAGCTGCGCCGCGTAGCGGTGCAGCCCGTCGCCGCTGAGCTTGCCCGGCTTCAGCGACTGCATGCGCGAGTAGATCGGCGCCACGTTGCTGGGACAGTCCTCCGCAGAGCACGATGGGCAGCCGCCGGGCATCTGTACGACCGGGTAGCGTCGCCTGCATCGCAAGCACTCAAGAGCGGTGGGGGCGGCCACGCCGTGAGCATATCCGCTTGACGGCAGGCATCCACAGCCTGTCTACTACACAGATGATCTACTGCGTGATCCCCCGCGAGCTCGAGGACGAGATGCTCGAGCGCATGACCGAGTACTACCGCGACAACCCCGAGGTCGAGGTGATCATGGATCGCCGCGACGGCGCGTCAAACGACCGGCGCCGGGGCGAGAGCGCCACCGCCGACAACCGGCGCACGACGCGCGACCGCAGGCGGCCGCGCGCGGCCGGCACCTTCCCGCGCATCGACGGCCCGGCCTAGAGCGCAGGGCAGATCAGGACGCGAGCGCGACGGTGCCGTCGGGCTCGGCCTGCGCGTTCCACTCGAGGAACCGGCCGTCGAGCTCGGTCAGCTCCTCGCCGCGGCGCTGCAGCGTCACGGTCTGTGCACCCAGCATGTCAACGCGGTACTGGTACCAGGACAGGTCCCACGCCACGGTCACGACCACCTCGCGGTGGCTGCGCCGCACCACGCTCACCCTGGGGTCCCCCAGCGTGCGCGCGATGCCCGACACGGTGCGCGGATGCGTGCTCTCGTTGAACAGCTCGAGGCTGGCCTCGACGGCGTCGGCCGGGTCCTCGGGCAGCAGCTCCGGATCGAACGGCTCCGGCGCCGTCACGTGCCGCTTACGCGGCCGCAGCAGCCCGCGCAGGCCGCGCTCCTCGCGGCCGGCCAGCTGCACCGGCAGGGCGGGTGCGCCCTCCCGTGTCCAGCCCCGTGCGTCGGCCTGGTCGACGCACAGCTCGCACACCATCGCGTCCTCCAGCCCGATCCGGCGGAAGCTGACCAGCCGCTCTCCGAGCAGCACGGTGCGACCGCAAACGGCGCAGGTGGTATCGGTGTCTTGGCGGCGGATCTCGATCATCATGCTCCGGTGCCGCGGTGTCGAGCGACGGGCCTGAGTCTAACTCACCTGCAACCCTGTTGCCGCGGTTTGCGGGGATTTCTTGACACCAGGTTGACGGCGGCTAGCGACCCCCGATGGGAGTGGTAAGGTTCCGGCGCTCGAATACGGGCGCTTGGGGGCAGCCCGGCTGTTTCCTGGGAGAACAAAGCTGACACATCGCCGGCGAATTCATCCCTTGCCTCGCACACTGGCCGCTCCGCTGGTCGTGCTGGCGCTGATCATCGCGGCCGCCCCGGCCGCGGGCGCCTCGACGGTCGGCTCCCAGCGGGCACAGGCCGCCGCCGTGATGC
>DASUHV010000261.1:0-11816 GCA_036273355.1 Gaiellales bacterium | reverse complement strand
GGCCCTCCGCGAAGGTGAACTCGACCTCGCGGGAGTCGATGCGCGCCGCGCCGCGCGCGAAGCGTGCGTCCCGCAGCCGGCCGGACAGGTCGCGCGCGTCCCGCAGCGCCTGCAGCAGGTCGTCTGCGGCGGGCTCGTCCCCGGCCAGCATCCGCTCCACCTGCGGGTAGCTGAGCCGGTGGTCGCTGCGGATGGTGCTGCGGTAGGCCGTCGCGGCACGGTCGGGCGCAACCTCGATCGTGACCGCGTAGCGGTCGACCCCCGGCTGCAGGCTGCAGACGTTGCTGGAGAGCGCGTGCGGCAGCATCGGTTCCACCCGGCCGGGCAGATACACGGAGCAGCCGCGCCAGGCCGCCTCCTCGTCGATCGGCCCGCCCGCGATCACGAACGCCGACACGTCGGCGATGTGCACGAACACCCGCAGGCCGTCGTTCTCCCGCTCGACCGAGATGGCGTCGTCGAAGTCGCGCGCGTCCGGTGGGTCGATCGTGAACGTGAGCCGGTCACGCAGATCGGCGCGGGCCGGGTCAGGCGGCAGCGGATCGGCGGGCAGCGCCGCCAGCTCGTCCTCGACCCCGTGCGGCCAGGGAACGGCCACGCCTTCTGAGACCAGCACCCCACGCAGCACGGCCGACACGTCGTCGCTTCGGCCCAGCACCTCCAGCAGCCGCGCCTTGCGCCCCTCGAGCTCGACGGCCACCAGGTCGCCCTCCCGCGCCGGCAGCGATCCCCGCCGGCCCAGCGTGATCGGCACGCCCGGCTCGAAGAAGGGCTCTGCCACCAGCAGCTTGCCGCGCCGCGCGACCTCACAGACCGCCGGTGGCGGCCGCTCGTGATCGGTCACTTCTCGGCGAGCACGCCGAGCGCCCTGCGCAGCACCTCGTCAACCCGGGTGAACGGCCGGTTCACGACCCGCACGTCCGGAATGATGCCGCGGCGGTTGACGCGCTCACCGCCGGCCAGCGAGAACACCGCGACCGTCAGCTTCAGGGCACCGCCGCCCTGCAGCGGCTGCACCGCCTGCACCGTCCCCTTGCCGAAGCTACGCGTGCCCACGACGACCGCGCGGTGGGCCCGCTGCAGTGCCCCCGCGACCACCTCGGCCGCGCTCGCCGTGGAGCTGTCCACCAGCACCGCGACCGGCAGGTGCGCGACCGCCCGGTCGTCGGCGGAGTAGACGTGCCGCGGCTGGTGCAGGCCGTGCGTGGCGACCACCATCCCCGAGTCCTGGAACACGTCCGCGACGCTGACGGCCTCGTCCAGCAGACCGCCCATGTTTCCCCGCAGGTCGAGGATCAGCCCGGCCCGGTGTTCGCTGCTGGCGCGCTCGGCCAGGAACCGGATGCGCTGCGCGACGCCCGCGACAAAGCCCGGCAGCCGCAGGTACGTGTACCGGCGGCCCTGGTAGCGGATCGACCGCGAAAACACGTTGGGCAGGTCGAGAGCCGTGCGCTCCAGGGTGAGGGTGCGCGGTGCCTGGTGGTGGCGGCGTACGACCATCGAGACCCTGCTGCCGGCCGGCCCGCGCAGCAGCCGCAGGTCCTTGCGGTAGCTGAGCCGGGCGAGCGGTTCCAGGCCGATCTGGGTGATCAGGTCGCCGCGGCGTAGCCCGGCCGCGGCCGCAGGCAGCCCCGGCAGCGTCGCCGACACGGCCAGGCCACCCGGCACGTGCGTGAACGCCATGCCCACGCCCACGAACCGCGACTGCTCCTCGGTCACGACCAGCTGGTAGGCGTGCGGCGACAGGTACTGGGTGTAGGGGTCGTGGAGCGCCCGCAGCACGCCGTGCAGGCCGTGAGCCCGCAGCACCGCCTTGTTGATCGGCAGGTAGTAGGACTGCTGCAGCGCCCGCACGACCTGTTCGCGCACGGTCGCAGCCTGCGCGGTGCCGTCCCCACCCACGGTCGAGACCCCGCGGGAGTGCAGCTCAAAACTGCCGAAGAACGCAATCAGAAGCGATACCACGGCCACGAGCCAGATGAGTCCGCGACGCCCCATGACGACCTTGTACTTTACCCCGATTCGCGGCCGCTAGATTCTCAGGAACTTGCGGAGCGTGAGCCCGGAACCGAACGCTCCGAGGAACATCCCGAACGCGATCAGGGCGGCGCCGAGGCCGACCACGCCGGCCGGGAAGCTGCGCGCGGGGTCGGTGAGGCCGCCGTTCAGATTGGTCAGGCCGATGTAGGCGATCGAGAGCAGCGTGACCGCTCCGGCGGCGCCGGCGAACCCGGTCAGCATCCCCTCCAGCACGAACGGCACCCGCACGAACCAGTTGGTGGCGCCGACCAGCTTCATCACCTCGATCTCTCGCCGTCGCGAGAAGATTGAGAGCCGGATCGTGTTCGCGATCAGCACCACCGCGGCGATGCCGAGCAGTGCCATCAGCGCGCCCAGCACCACCAGCACCCACTTGGTCACCGACAGCACCTTGTCCGCGATCTCCTTGCCGTAGGTGACGCACGGCGCCGACCCGCAGTTCTGCACCTCGGGTATCTGGCCGGCGGCGGCGGAGACCTGCGACGCCTTGTCGGGATTGGTCAGCTTCATGTAGAAGGCCGGCGGCAGCGGGTTCTGCGTGAGCGAGCCGGCGTCCTTCTGCAGATCCTTGTTGAGCTGCTTCAGCGCGTCAGCCGGCGACACGTACGTGACCGACTTGACGTACGGGATCGCGACCAGCTGGTTGTGCACCTTATCGAGCGTGCCGGGCTGGGTCTCGGTGCCGACCCGCATGTAGGCCTTGACGGTGATGTCGTTCCGCACGCCCTGCGTCTTGTCGTAGAGGAACAGCCCGACCGAGGCGAACACGGCCAGCAGGAAGGTCACGATCAGCACCGTCACGCTGGCCGCCACGGTGGTGGCGACGTTGCCGCGGATCGAGTTCATCGCCTCCGAGACGAAGAAGCGCCACCTCACGCCTGGTAGCCCCCGCGCCGGTCGTCGCGCACGACCCTGGCGTTCTCGAGCTGGATCACGCGGCGGCGCATCTTGTCCACCATCTCGCGGTCGTGCGTCGCCATCACGACGGTCGTGCCGGCGCGGTTGATGCGGTACAGCAGCTGCATGATGCCCACGGAGGTGTCGGGGTCGAGGTTGCCGGTGGGCTCGTCCGCGATCAGGAGCGGCGGGTGGTTGACGAACGCGCGCGCCACCGAGACGCGCTGCTGCTCGCCGCCCGACTGCTCGTTCGGGAACCGGTCACTCTTGTCGGCCAGCCCCACCAGCCCGATGATGTCGGGCACCTTGCGCCGGATCTCCGCCCGCGACTTGCCCTGCACCTGCAGCGCGTAGGCCACGTTCTGGTAGACGTTGCGGTTGGGCAGCAGCTTGAAGTCCTGGAACACGCAGCCGATGTTGCGGCGCAGCACGGGGATCTTGGAGCGCTTCAGCTTCGGCAGCGAGCGGCCGCCCACGATCAAGTTGCCGGAGGTCACCTCGAGCTCCTTCAGCAGCAGCTTGATGAAGGTCGACTTGCCGGAGCCGGACGGCCCCACCAGGAACACGAACTCGCCCTTGTCGATCTGCAGCGAGACCTCCTCGAGGCCCGCGATGTTGGGCTCGTAGACCTTCGTCACCTGGTCGAACAGGATCATCGCCGCGCCCGGCTGGCGGGCGGGCTCGGCGCCGTTGGCGGCGACGGCGGGATCCGGCGGCGGCTCGCTCACCGCAACGGGAACGGTGGCAGGCGACGCAGCGAGGTCGGGGAGGTGAGGCTGGTCGGTCATCTGCGATCAGTTGGCGCCTCTGCGGGCGCGTGCGCGAAGGCATTCAGGGTACCTGGCCGGTGGAAGCCACGCAACGGCGACCCGGCCCGTACAGGCCGATTTGTGGCGGTCAGAGCGGCCGTTTCGTGGCGCATTAGGCGGCCGCCGCCTTGCTCAGCAGGTAGGCGTGGATCAGCTCGTCCAGGTCGCCGTCCAGCACCGCTTGGGCATTGCCTATCTTGATGTTGGTGCGATGGTCGTTGACCATGGTGTAGGGGTGCAGGACGTAGCTGCGGATTTGACTTCCGAAGGAGATATCCTGCGCCTCCCCGCGTTCCTTCGCGAGCGCTTCTCGTCGTAGCTCTTCTTCACGTTCGATCAACCGGCTCTTGAGGATGCGCATCGCCTGAGCTTTGTTTTGCAGCTGGGAGCGCTCGTTCTGGCACTGCACCACCAGCCCGGTCGGCAGGTGCGTCAGGCGCACGGCGGAATCGGTCTTGTTGACGTGCTGTCCGCCGGCGCCCTGGCTGCGGTAGGTGTCGATCCGAAGGTCGCTCTCGTCGATCTCGAGGTCGACGTCGTCCTCGACCAGCGGCGACACCTCCAGCTGCGCGAAGCTGGTGTGGCGGCGGTGCGCTGAGTCGAACGGTGACAGGCGCACCAGCCGGTGCACGCCCTTCTCGGCCTGCATGATGCCGTAGGCGTTCTCGCCGGTCAGCGTGAAGGTGGCGCTCTTCAGGCCCGCCTCCTCGCCCGGGGTCTGCTCCAGCAGCTCCACCTTGTAGCCGCGCCCGTCCGCCCAGCGCTCGTACATGCGCAGCAGCATCTGGGCCCAGTCCTGGCTGTCGGTTCCCCCGGCACCGGCGTGCACGCCGACCACCGCCGGGCCGGAGTCGTACTCGCCGGTGAACAGCGCCTGCTCCTGGAGCATCCCGATCTCACGGCCGAGCCGGTCGAGGGCCGCGTCCAGCTCGTCGCGCCAGGCCGGGTCCTCGGCGGCCTGCTCCAGCATGAAGTCCAGCTCGCCGGAGTCGGCCTGCAGCTGCTCGAAGGTCTCGATCTTCTTCTGCGTGCGGGCGCGCTCGGCCGCCACCTTCGCAGCCGCCCGCTGGTCCTCCCAGAACCCGGGCGACTCCATGGCAGTGTCGAGCTCGCTCAGGCGCGCGGCCAGAGCACCCGGGTCAAAGGTAATCACGAACCCAGTGCAGCTGGGCTCTGATCTCCTCGACGGCGCCTTTCAGATCCTCCAGCGACCGCGGCTCGCCGGCGGTGGCCTCGCTATGCGCCATGGCACCGCTTGTACTTCTTGCCGCTGCCGCACCAGCAGGGGTCGTTGCGGCCGACATCGCGCTCCGGGTCGAGCTGGCGCTGCTCGACCACCGGCATCATCATGTCGACCTCCTGGTCGCCGACGTCCGACCCGGCCGCGATCGCCTCCAGCGTGGCCGCGTCCTCGTGGCGGTACGTGAGGTCGCCGCGCGGCGCCTGCGACTGCGGGAGGGCACCGTTTCCGGTGCCGGCATCGACCTCCACCTCGGCGTGCATCAGCACGCGCACGGCCTCCTGCTTGATCAGGAAGCTCATCTCGTTGAACATCTCCTGGCCCTCCTGGCGGTACTCCACCAGCGGGTCCTTCTGGGCGTAGCCGCGCAGCCCGATGCCCTGGCGCATGTAGTCCATGTTGTCGAGGTGCTCGCGCCACCGCGTGTCGGTGACCTGCAGCGTGATCCAGCGCTCGAGGTCGCGCGGCAGGTCAGGGTTGTTCGCCGCCCACACCTGCTCGCGCTCCTCGTAGTACTCGACGGCATCGTTGTAGATGACCTCGATCAGCTCCTCGCGCGGCGTGAGGGCGCCCTCGTACTCGGCCTGCGGGATCCGGATCGGATAGATCGAGCCCAGCGCGACCCACATGCCGTCCCAGTCCCACTCCTCGGCGTAGTCGCCGCCGGCGTGGGCGTCGACGGCCGCCTCGATCACGTCCCACAGCCACTCCAGCACGTTGTCGCGAATGTCCTCGCCGCGCAGGATCTCCTGCCGGCGCGCGTAGACCTGCTTGCGCTGCTCGTTCAGCACGTCGTCGTACTTGACGACGTTCTTGCGATTGACGAAGTGGAACTCCTCGACCTTCTTCTGGGCCGACTCGATCCGCTTGGTGAGCATGCCGTGCTCGATCGGCGCTCCGTCGGACGGGCCCAGCTTGTCGAGGATCGAGTAGATGCGGTCGCCGGCGAACAGGCGGATCACCTCGTCCTGCGCCGACAGGTAGAAGCGGGTCTCGCCCGGGTCGCCCTGGCGCCCGGAGCGGCCGCGCAGCTGGTTGTCGATCCGCCGCGACTCGTGCCGCTCGGTGCCCAGCACGTACAGGCCGCCGAGGTCGACCACGCCCTCGCCCAGCTTGATGTCGACGCCGCGGCCGGCCATGTTGGTCGCGATCGTGACCGCGCCCAGCTGCCCGGCCTGCTCGACGATGTGGGCCTCGCGCTCGTGGTTCTTCGCGTTCAGCACCTCGTGCTCGACGCCGCGCCGCGTCAGCAGCTTGGACAGGTACTCGGACACCTCCACCGAGATGGTGCCGACCAGCACGGGCTGGCCGATCTCGTTGCGCTCCTCGATGTCGTCGGCGACGGCCTCGAACTTCTCCTCGGCGGTCTTAAAGATGAGGTCGTTCTCGTCGACGCGGGCGACCGCGACGTTGGTCGGGATCGGCACCACCTCGAGGCCGTAGATCTCGTGGAACTCGGCCGCCTCGGTGGCGGCCGTGCCCGTCATGCCGGCCAGCTTCTCGTACATGCGGAAGTAGTTCTGGATCGTGACCGTGGCGACGGTCACGTTCTCCTCCTGGATGCGCACGTTCTCCTTGGCCTCGACCGCCTGGTGCAGGCCCTCCGACCAGCGGCGGCCCTCCATGATGCGACCGGTGAACTCGTCGACGATCTTGACCTCGCCGTCGATCACCACGTACTCGTCGTCGCGCTTGTACAGCTCCTTGGCCTTGATCGCCTGGATCAGGTGGTTGACCAGCTGGCCGTTCTCGGGCGCGTACAGGTTCTCGACGCCGAGCGCCTTCTCGATCTTGTCGACGCCCGACTCGGTCGGCGACGCGGTGTGGAACTTCTCGTCCACCTCGTAGTCCTCGCCCGGGTCCAGGTTCTTGACGGCGCGCGCGAACGCGTAGTAGGTCTCGGCCGCCTGCTCCGGCTCGCCGGAGATGATCAGCGGCGTCCGGGCCTCGTCGATCAGGATCGAGTCGACCTCGTCCACGATCGCGAACCAGTGGCCGCGCTGCACGGTGAACTCGGCCGTTGGGGCCATGTTGTCGCGCAGGTAGTCGAAGCCGAACTCGGAGTTGGTGCCGTACGTGATGTCGGACTCGTAGGCGGCGCGGCGCTCGTCGTCGGGCATCATGTTCTGGATCACGCCGACCGAGATGCCGAGCGCCTGGTAGATCGGCCCCATCCAGGCGGCGTCGCGGCGGGCCAGGTAGTCGTTGACGGTGACCAGGTGCACGTTCACGCCCGCGATGGCGTTCAGGTAGAGCGGCATCGTGGCCACCAGCGTCTTGCCCTCGCCGGTCTTCATCTCGGCGATGCGGCCCTCGTGCAGCACCATGCCGCCGATCAGCTGGACGTCGAACGGCCGCAGGCCGATGGCGCGCTTGGAGGCCTCGCGGACGGCGGCGAAGGCCTCGGGCAGCAGCTCGTCGAGATCCTCGCCCTGGTCGAAGCGCTCGCGGAACTCGATCGTCTTGGCGGCCAGCTGGTCGTCGGACAGCGCCTCGTACTCCGGCTCGAGCGCGTTCACCTCGACGACGCGCTGCTCGAGCCGTTTCAGGGTGCGGCCCTCGCCGGCCCGCAGGATCTTGTGGAACACGCTCATCGTACGAGGATGGTACCAACCGGACCTTGGGGCACCATGGGACCGAGCCCGGTGCCGGCCACGCGAGGCGCTACGCGCGCGTGGGCTCGATCAGCCCGTAGTTGCCGTCCCGCCGCTTGTAGATCACGTTCACCTCGTCGGACTCGGCGTTCACGAAGACGAAGAAGTCGTGGCCGATCAGCTCCAGCTGGAGCAGCGCCTCCTCGTCGCTCCTCGGCTTCATGTTGAACTGTTTCGTCTTGACGATCATCGCCTCGTCCTCCTCGGGCAGCGTGGCAACCGACGCCGGATCGGGCTGGTGGGTGTGGTGGTGGGCCATGTGCTCGGCCTGGCGGCGGGTGCGCTTCTCGCGGTAGCGCTTCACCTGCCGCTCGAGCTTCTCGGCGACCAGGTCGATCGACGCGTACATGTCCGTGGACGACTCGCGGGCGCGCAGCACCGGCCCCTTCGTCCAGACCGTCGCCTCGGCCACCTGGCTGTTGCTGATGCTCGGGTTGTGCTCCACGATCAACTCGAGCTCGCAGCGGCTCTCGTCGGAAAGGTGGCGTGCCAGCTTGCCCAGCTTCTTCTCGGCGTACTGGAACAGGGAGTCGGTGACATCGACGTGCCTGCCTTTCACCTGCAAACGCATGGCATGACCTCCCGCTTTCGTCGTTCCTGGACAGACTACCCGGTGTCCCCTACGCGTGCTCGGCTCGGGCGAGGGTGGCGGCCACCACCGCCCCTGCGCCGGCCCGGCGCAGCTCCAGCGCGGCGGCGGTGAGGGTGGCGCCGGTCGTGTGCACGTCGTCGATCAGGCCCACGCGGCCTTCGATTGCGACCGGCGCGGTGAAGGCCGTGCGCACGTTCGCGCGCCGCTGTGCGCGGGTCAGCCCGCGCTGCGGGCGGCGCCACAGGGGTGCCCGCAGCAGCGGCCGCGAGGGCACGTCCCAGCGCAGCGCCAGCTGCTCGGCCAGCAGGCGCGCCGGGTGGTAGCCGCGCATCGCCTCGCGCAGCGGATCGGCGGGCACCCAGGTGACGACATCGACCGCGGGACGGCCCAGCACCAGCGCCATCAGCGCGGCGGCCGGCACCGCGAGACCGCGCATGCCGCCGTCCTTGAAGGCATGCACCAGGTCGCGGGCGGCACCCTCGAACAGCAGCGCAGCGGCCGCCGACTCGAACCCCACGCGGCGGCCGCGGCAGCTCGCGCAGTCGTCCACCGGGCGCTCCGCGGGCAGGCCGCAGCGGGCGCATGTGGAGCCGTCGAGCAGCGGCAGCTCACTCAGGCACGCGGCGCAGAGCAGCGGGCCGGCCAGGCGGCAGACGGCGCAGCGCGGCGGCACCAGCAGGTCGAGCAGGGCGTGCACGCGGCCAGGCTACGGCCGCGGCCCGCCACGGCGGCGTCACGGGCTGTCGCGAACCTGTGCCAGCATCGGCTCGATGCGGGCGGCGATCTGCGCGCGGTGGGCGTCCAGCTCCTCCCAGCTCTTGGCCGGCAGGAACCGCGACTCCGCCCCGTGCCGCGGCACCCGCAGAAAGCGGCTCTCGAGCACGGAGGTGAGCTCGCCCACCAGCCGCTCGAACTGGATCGCCGGGCGGTCGTCGACCGTCTTTTCGACCCGGAACCACGACCAGTCGATCCGCAGGTCGCGCAGCGCGGCGGCGTCGGCGATGAAGGTGTTGGTGTTGAACACCCGCACCGTGTCCTCGTCGAAATCCTCGGGCAGGCGGAAGCTCTCGAGCACCACCGGGCGATCGTCCAGCCGCACAGGGATGCCGCCGCGGTCGCCCTCCTGCTTGTCGACCACCTCGACCGTGAGCGGTGCGCCGTGGTCGATGTGCCAGCCCAGCACCAGCGGGTCGACCGCGGCGCCGAGGTTGTCGAGGTTCATGATCCACAGGTACCGGCCGCCGGCGGCGATGAACCGGTCCAGCAGCCCCGACGCGGCCAGCGCCTCGGGCAGGTCGCCGTGGCCGGTGGCGTAGACGCTGGGCAGCCCATCGTCACCGCGGAACAGGCAGCCGTCCGGGGTCAGCCGCAGCGATGCGCCCTGCACGAACGCGCCGACCCGCTCGCCGTCGATCCGGTCGCCCAGCGCCTCGCGGATGGGGCCGTCCGTGGCATGGCTCGTCATCAGCCACATCGGCAGCTGCGCGCCACTCGCGCGCTGCCAGTACTCGCGCTCGGCCAGGCGCGCATCCAGGAACGTGGCGCGCGGGATCGCCTCGACCAGGCCCTTGACGACGCCGCCCATGCGGGTGGCCATGCCACCGGCCAGCACCACCATGGCCAGGCGGCCCTCGCCAAGCGCGTCGAGCCCGAGGCGCTCGAGCCGCCTGCCCTCGTCCGAGCCGCGCTCGGGCAGGTCGGCCAGGTCTCCGGCCGCGGGCGCAGCCACGGCGCCGGTCACGCGGTTCACCTCGGGGCCGGCCCGCAGCAGGTCATGCTCCCAGGCGCGCAGGCGCGCGGCGTCGAAGCCCTGGCGCTGGAGCTGGGTGAGCAGGGCGGGATCGAGGCCGGCCAGGTCGTCGTCCAGGCAGGAGTCAGGCAAACCGGAAGGGCGGGCGGTGTACCCCGAGCTCGGTGACGATGGCGGTGATGTTGGCGGCAGGCGTCACGTCGAACGCGGGATTGTAGACCGCGACACCTTCGGCCGCGGATGCGCCGGCCAGCTCGCCCGGGTCGCGATGCTCGATCGGGATGGCGCTGCCGTCGGCGGCCGACGGGTCGATGGTCGAGGTGGGCGCGGCCACGTAGAACGGCACCCGGTGCGCCGCTGCCAGCACCGACAACGCATAGGTTCCGATCTTGTTCGCGGTGTCACCGTTTCGGGCGATGCGGTCTGCGCCCACCACCACGGCGTCAACCTGGCCCTGCGCCATCACCCATCCGGCCATCGAGTCTGCCAGCAGCGTGGCGTCGATTCCGTCCTGCGCCAGCTCCCAGGCCGTCAGCCGGGCGCCCTGCAGCAGCGGGCGCGTCTCGTCCACCCACACCTGCACGGATGGGTCGCGGCCGTGGGCGCTGCGGATCACGCCCAGGGCGGTGCCGTAGCCGCCGGTGGCGAGGGCGCCGGCGTTGCAGTGGGTGAGCACGCGGGCGCCGGCGTCGAGCAGACCGGCGCCGTGATCGCCGATGGCAACGCAGCGGGCCACCTCCTGCCGGTGCAGCTCCCGGGCCGCCTGCTCGAGGTGCGGGACGAGCTGCTCGTCGGAGGCCTCGGCGGCGGCATCGCGCATCTGCTGGATCGCCCAGGCCAGGTTGACGGCGGTGGGGCGGGCGGCGGCCAGGCCGTCGCAGGCCTCGTGGAAGTGGTCGCGTCCTCCGCGGGCGGCGACGGCGGTGCCGTAGGCGGCGGCCACGCCGATCGCGGGCGCGCCGCGCACGACCATGGCGCGGATCGCGTCGACCATCTCGGGCCAGTCGTCGTAGCTGTTCTCGCGGCGCTCGCCCGGCAGCAGGGTCTGGTCGAGCAGCACCAGGCGGCCGTCTTCGAGCCGGACGATCGCGTCCGGGGTGAGCGGTGATGCGGCGCCGGCCACGGCCGACGTCAGGTGCCCTCGTCCCACGAGGCCAGGTACTTCTCCTGCTCCGCGGTGAGGGAGTCGATCTCAACGCCCATGCTGGCCAGCTTCAGGCGG
This sequence comes from Gaiellales bacterium, assembly GCA_036273355.1. GTDB lineage: Bacteria > Actinomycetota > Thermoleophilia > Gaiellales > JAICJC01 > JAICYJ01. The sequence continues at coordinate 612 of DASUHV010000261.1, read as the reverse complement.
GCCACCTCGTTGTCCAGGTCGGCCGGCACGACGTAGACCTTGGCCTCGAGGTCGGCGTGGTTCTTGACGGCCCACTCGGCCGACAGCGCCTGGTTGGCGAAGCTCATGTCCATGACGGACGCGGGATGGCCCTCGGCGGCGGCCAGGTTCACCAGCCGGCCCTCGGCCAGCAGGAACAGGCGACGGCCGTCCGGCATCTCGAACTGCTCGACCATCGGCCGGACGACGGTGACCGCGGTGGCCATCTCCTGCAGCGCCGGGATCTCGATCTCGACGTTGAAGTGGCCGGTGTTGGAGAGGATGGCGCCGTCCTTCATCAGCCCGAAGTGCTCGCGGCGGATGACGTGCTTGTCGCCGGTGGCGGTGCAAAAGATGTCGCCCAGCGTGGCCGCCTCGGCCATGGTGGTGACGCGGAAGCCGTCCATCACGGCCTGCAGCGCCCGCAGCGGGTCGACCTCGACCACGATCACGTGCGCGCCCATGCCGCGAGCGCGCTCGGCCAGGCCGCGGCCGCTCCAGCCGTAGCCGCCGATCACGAAGGTGCTGCCGGCAAGCAGCACGTTGGTGGCGCGAATGATGCCGTCCAGCGTGGACTGGCCGACGCCGTAGCGG
>DASUHV010000260.1:0-7627 GCA_036273355.1 Gaiellales bacterium | reverse complement strand
TCTGGCCGCCGACCGCGTGTTCGCGCGGCGCGGCCTGGCCCGCGACCTGGCGGCCGAGGGCGTCGCCTACGAGCCGTTCGATGACTTCGTGAGCGTGCGGGCGGCGCTGGGCCTGTAGCTACTCGGCGGTGGTGTAGGTGGCGGTGATGCCGCCGTCCACCACCATGGCGGCGCCGTTCGTCCAGCTGGACTCGTCGCTGGCCAGGTAGAGCACGGCGTTGGCGATCTCCTCGGGCTTGCCGAGGCGGCCGTCGGGGAGGTGCACGGCGCGGCGCTGCCACTGGTGCTCGTCGGTCAGGAAGGCTCCGACCAGGCCCGTGTCGACCGGACCGGGGCAGACGGCGTTGCAGCGGATGCCCTGCTTGGCGTAGACGGCGGCGACCTCACGGGTCATCGAAACGACGCCGCCCTTGCTGGCCGAGTAAGCGATCTGGGGAGTGGCGGCGCCCATCAGCGCGACGAAGCTGGCGGTATTGATGATCGAGCCGCCGCCGGAGCGCAGCAGGTGGGGGATCTGGTGGTGCAGGCACAGGAACACGCCGGTCAGGTTGACCGCGAGGATCCGCTGCCAGGTGGCGGGGCTGGTGGCCACCGGGTCGGTGTCGTCGGGCAGCAGGATGCCGGCGTTGTTGTGGCAGACGTCGATGCGGCCGTGGCGGTCGGCGACGGCCGCATAGAGGGCGGCCACGGAGGCGTCGTCGGTGACGTCGATCGGGAAGGCTGCGGCCTCGCCGGGCAGGTCGGCGGCGGCCCGCTCGGCGGCTGCGAGGTCGATGTCGGCGACGGCGACGAGGCCGCCCTCCTCGGCCAGGCGGCGGCAGGTGGCGAGGCCGATGCCGGAGGCACCGCCGGTGACGACGCAGACCTTTCCCTCGACGCGTCCGGGCATGGGTGCATTAAACGCGAGAGGGGCGCCCGCGTGTCGCGGACGCCCCTCCGGCGGTCATCGGGCTACAGCCCTTCGTGCACCATCCGGCCGATCGTCTCGTACTTGGCGCGGTCGTTGGATTTCAGATACAGCGCGTATCCGATACCTCCCACGAACACGAGCACGTCGACCACCACCAGGTACCAGGCGTAGGTGTAACCGGCGCCCAGGAAGTCGATCTTGTCGATCGCGACGAACAGCACCGCCAGCTGACCGACCACCGAGATGATCGGGGCGATCGTGTGGTTCCACATGCGGTGCTCACCCGGGTGATGGGTGCGGAAGTAGTTCCAGATCGCCACCGAGACCAGCGCCTGGATGAACAGGATCAACACCACGCCCATGAATGCGGCCAGGCCGTAGAGCTGCACGTAGGCCTGCGACGTCGCGGCGTCGGAGCCGGAAGCCGTCGTGGTGAAGAAGTAGAACGCCAGCACGATCAGCGCCGCGATCACGGACTGCGTGATCGAGGCGATGTGCGGGCTGCGGTACCTCGTGTGCGTCCGGCCCAGCGCCGACGGCAGCACCCTCTCGCGTCCCAGCGAGTAGAGGTAGCGCGCCGTGGTGTTGTGGAAGGCCATGCCGCACGCGAACGAGCCGGTGATGATCAGGTAGCTCATCACGTCGCTCAGGAACTGGTTGCCGAACTCCTTGGCCGGAGCGAGATAGAAGCTCGCCGGGTCGGTGACGGCCACCAGCGCCGCGTCGTGGGTGGTGAAGTACGACGAGAGCGCCGCCCACGACGTGATGGTGTAGAAGATGCCCAGTCCGATCACCGAGACGTACATCGCCCTCGGCACGATCTTCTTGGGGTTGCGCGACTCCTCGCCGTAGTTCGGAGCCATCTCGAATCCGACCCACGACCAGAAGGCGAAGAACACGCCCACTGCCCACGCGCCGGCTGCGACAGCGCTGTCGCCGCTGCCGGAGGCGGGCAGGTTCTTGAAGGCGTTGATCGGGTTGATGGCCGCCGCCTGGATGTTGTTACCGCCCTGGCCGAACACGACGAGGTCGAAGATCAGGAGTGCGATCACCTCGCTGATCAGTGCCAGGCCCAGCACGCGTGCCGAGATGTGCACGTCGAAGTAGGCCAGGATCGAGATGAGCACGACCATGAACAGCGCGACCAGCACCCATGAGGGGTGATAGCCGTACTGGGCGAGCTTGAGGGTGCCGAAGTATGCGAAGCCTCCGCACAGCGAGGCCTCGAACACCGAGTAGGCGACCACCATTGCGAGACCACTGGCCATGCCCAGCTCGCGGCCGAGCCCGTGGCTGATGAAGCTGTAAAAACCGCCCGCTGCGGTGACCTTGCGGGCCATGGACACGTACCCCACCGAGAAGATGGCGAGGATGACCGTCGCGAACGCGAAGCCGGCGGGTGTCCCGATGCCGTTGCCGTATCCGACTGACAGCGGCGTGTTGAAGAGCATTGCGGAGATCGGCGCCGCGCCGGTCACCGTGAGGAAGAGAACGCCGGCGAGACCAACGGCGCCGCCGTGCAGCTTCTGGACATCGTCGCGATCGGAGACGTCGACGCTGTCGATCTGGATCATCCCCTGATGGCCAGGGGGTTCCATGCCTTCCACTTGTCCCTCCTTAGAGCATTGACCGGTATGGGCATCTGCCCGGGCTAGCTGACGGTCGCCACCTCCTTGGTCTCGCCTCCGTCACGCGTCTCGCCGGCGGCGAGCGTCGTGACCAGAATGCGCTCGACGAGCTCCCGCCACTCGTCCTGGCGGACTTCGACGCGATCGGGCAGCAGCCGGCGTCGCTTGACGTCGGCGTACTGGTCCTTGGCCAGCACGTCGAAGGCACCGATCGTGCGGATCACGATGCCGTAGTCGCCGGCGCCGACGAAGCTGCCGATCCAGTCGCCCGGCCTGCCCTCGTCCGCGAACACGCCCTCCTCGACGCCCTGCCAGTAGGCGTGCTGGAACAGGCAGCCGGCGACGCCGCGGTCCGTCCAGCATCCGGCGGTGACGGCACGGTCCCCCCGGCCGATGCCGCGAAGCGCGAGCTGAAGGAGTTCGCGGCCGCGATCACTCTCGGCCAGGACGGCCAGATCGTCGCGCACCCTTTGCTCTTGCGGGTTCATGCTTTGACCTCCGCTCTTCGGATCTGGCCACGATAATGCCAGCTTGAACGCTTAGATACAAGGGTCTGGACAGCATCGCCCGCATGCGATGTGCCGCCAGCACTGTCAACACGCAGGACGCCGTGCAACCCGGCCGATGACGGACCTCAGGGGGTAGGGATGCGGTCGCCGGAGTGCGGCGGGTGATAGAGAGGTGCCGGGCACCGTCGTAACACCCGTTGCACAGCCGTCACATCGCCGCGACGACTTTCCGCCACGCCGTCATTTCGCTTACGCCTAGGTGCGTTGCGATCTGTGCGTAGGTGTAGCCGTTGAGTCTGGCCGCTCGCAGTCCGTCCGGACCGACGGGCTTCCCTGGCCGCAGGATCCCGATCAACGGCTTCGGATGCGACGATCGAATTTCGTGCCTCCCGGCCTCGACCCATTCTCGGAGCAATATTCGGGCCTCGTCCGGATCCGGGGAGAATCGGTCAAGCGTCGGTCGCACGCTCAGAAACGGCTCTCGCGGACCGTAGCCGAGAGTCGCGCGGCAACTCGACCAGGGCCAGTCTTCGGGTCGCTTGCATAACCCCGCTCTCACCGGGTTGAGTGGGATGTACCGGATCACCTCGTGCAGATGCTCGTCCGTGAGGATGAGGCCGTCAGAGTACCGCCGCTGGAACAGATGTCCGATTCGCTCGTACTGCTCGTTGAAGCGATGGGCGTAGGTGCTGTTGAGCCACTGCATCCCGACGGCAATGTTCGGTTCGGGTGTCTCGATCAGTAGGTGGTAGTGGTTCGACATCAGGCAGTACGCGTGCACCTTCCAGCCGTGCCGTCGCTTGGCCCGTGCAATTGTGTTGATGAGCATCGTGCGGTCACCATCCGAGGCGAAGATCTCGCCACGATTGTTCCCGCGCATGGTGACGTGGTAGAGGCCGCCGGCCACCTGCGGTCTGCGTCGTCGAGGCATGGTTCGACGCTACCGGGAATGGCTGCTCGCGTCTGTCACGGATCCGTCGCGGATCGGTGTCGGCTGTTACGACGGTGCCCGGCACCTCTCTATCACCCGCGACCAGGGCTCGAGTGCGACTACGCGCCTTCCTGCAGCGCTTCCAGCGCTGCCTGATATCCCTCCACGGCCTCTGCGTCGCGCCCGCTCATGATCAGCCGGCCGGTTGCGCCGAGCAGCGCTGCGTAGATCAGCTTTACCGGCGCGCGCTTCTCGGCCCGGTTGGCCGCCGTCGCGATGTAGGCCGCCGGTGTTGCCTCGATCAGAAACATCGTCTCGTCCTGCAGCAGCAGGTTCGCCCCGCCCATCCTGTTGACCAGCTGCGCCTGGTTCGGATGCACCCTCGTCACCAGCTCCGACGCCACCACCTCCGGCCGCCTCGCGTCCGCCGCCGTCAGCTTCAGCCGCTCCAGCACCGCCTCCGCCGCCTCCCGCACCGCAACCGGGTCGCGCCCGTGCAGCTCCAGCGTCCCGTACTGCCGCTCCACCACCTGCAGCCCCGACCGCACGTCCGCGTTCTTCACCGCCGCGTTCACCAGCGAGAACACCTCGTTCGCCGGCGCCACCTCCACGTACAGCTGCGCGAACCCCGCCGACGGCGGATCGCCCTGGCAGGTCTGCGCCACGTACGCCGCCCACTGCGGCTGCATGGCGTCGATCTCGACGAAGGCGCGGAGGTCGGCCACCTCTACCGGGACGGATCCACGATCGCGACAACCGCCGCGTCGGTCGGTACGCCGCGCGTCTGCTCCGTCTCCCGCGCCGCTCCGCCCATCGCGACCAGCACCATGTCGCCCTCTCCGGCCCCCACCAGATCCACCGCCACCAACTCCCCGCCGCCCTCCACCGGCGTCACCGTCAGCAGGCTGAACCCGGTCAGCCCGGCCGCCTTCTGCGTCGCCACCGTGCTTCCCGTGACATGGCATCGCTGCATCTCGTCCTCCTAGCTTTGCGGCCGCAGTCGCACGGCGCCGTCGAGGTCGTTCCAGGGAATGATCGCGTCCACCGCCGCCTGTATCCGGTTCAGCGCCATCAGCAGGTGCTCGATCACGACCGCATACTCGCGCGACGTGTCCGGCCGCCACTCGGCCAGGATCGACGCCGCCCGCCGCAGCAGCTGCACCGTCTCGGGCATCTCCCACTTCGCCGTCCGCGCCGCCGTCCGCTCCAGCAGCATCGCCGTCACCGAGCACAGCTCCGGCAGCCGCAGGTCGCCGTCCAGCGCCGCCTGCCGCACCACCTGCAGCTGCTCCCCGGCCCAGAACAGGTCGAAGTTGCAGTACAGCACGCACGGCAGGTTGCCCATCGGCGGCAGCGTGAACCGCCGCAGCGCCGCCACGTCCGGCGGCTCGCCGATCCAGCGGTCGACCGTGAACTCGCGCAGCTCCTCCACCAGCATCGCCGCCGACACGTACGCCATCAGGCCAGCTCCATCCGCACCGGCAGCGATCCCGACTCGAGGATCTTGCGCCCGCACCGCGCCAGCCCCTCCAGGTTGCTCCGCACCCGCGCCACGTAGCTGACCTCGCCGAACGGCTGCGTCTCGCCGTAGAACAGGCACAGCGTCTGCCGCCCGGGGTAGTAGCCGATGTCTCCCGCGACAACGTCGGTCTTGCCGTTCTCCTGCTCCGCGAAGAACGGCACCATGACGATCGTCTCCTCGCCTGCGAACTTGGCGTGCACCATCGTCGACTCGAACGGCAGGATGGAGCGGATGTAGCCGCACACGCGCGGCGCGTCGTCCACCAGCAGCTCGGCCTCGATCACTTCGCCGTCGCAGAGGATGCGGATCGCCGGCATCCTCAGCGCTTCGCCGCGGCCGGTGCCACCGCCGCCGGCAGCACCTTCATCACGTCCTCGTGCGGCCGCGGGATCAGGTGCGCCGACACCAGCTCGCCGGTCTTCTTGGCCGCCGTCGCGCCGGCGTCGATCGCCGCCTTCACCGCGCCCACGTCGCCACGAACGGCAACGGTCACGTATCCGCCGCCGATCGACTCGCGGCCCAGGATCTCGACGCTGGCCGCCTTCACCATCGCGTCCGCCGCTTCGATCGCGGCCACCAGCCCGCGCGTCTCGATCAGCCCCAGTGCTCCATCCATGTCTGCGTCCTCCTTTAGGACCCGTACCAGTCGAGGGTGTCAGTTCCGATGTTGAGGTGAATGTTCTTGGTCTCCAGGTACTCGCTCAGCGACTCCAGCCCCAGGTCGTAGCCGGTGCCGCTCTCCTTGTAGCCGCCGAACGGGGCCTCCGATGGGTAGACCCCGTACTGGTTGACCCAGATCGACCCGGCCTCCAGCCTATGCGCCACGCGGTGCGCGCGCCCGACGTCGCTCGTCCAGATCCCGGCCGCCAGCCCGTAGCGCACGTCGTTCGCGATCCGCACCGCCTCATCCTCGCCGTCGAACGGCACGATCACGACCACCGGCCCGAAGATCTCCTCCTGCGCGATCCGCATGTCGTTCGTGCCGGCGAAGATCGTGGGCTCGATGAAGTTGCCGCCGGCCAGCTCCGGATCCGACGGCCGCACGCCGCCGGCCACCACCGTCGCGCCCTCGGCCTTCCCGATCTCGACGTACTCGTACACGCGCTGGCACTGCCGCTCGTTGATCAGCGCCCCCAGCTGCGTCGACCAGCGGTGCGGCATGCCGACCCGGATCCCGGCCGCCTTGTCGGCGAACCGCCGCACGAACTCGTCGTAGACCGGCCGCTCCACCAGCACCCGCGACCCGGCCGAGCAGACCTCGCCCTGCGCCAGGTAGATGCCGAACACCGAGCCGAGCACCGCCCGCTCCAGGTCGGCGTCTGCGAACACGATCGACGGCGACTTGCCGCCCAGCTCGAGCGACACCCGCTTGATCGTGCCGGCCCCCGCCCGCATCACCGTGCGCCCGGTCACGGTCGACCCCGTGAACGCGATCTTGTCGACCCCGGGGTGCTCCGCCAGCGCCGCACCGGCGGTCGCGCCCAGCCCCGGCACCACGTTCAGCACTCCCGGCGGCAGCCCCGCCTCCAGCGCGATCCGTCCCAGCTCCAGGCACGTCAGCGGGGCCAGCTCGGGCGCCTTCAGCACGACCGTGTTGCCGGCCGCCAGCGCCGCCGAGCCCTTGCGGCATGCGATGTGCAGCGGGAAGTTCCACGGGATGATCATGCCGACCACGCCCATCGGCTCCTTGCGCACGTAGTCGAGCGAGCTGGTCGGCATCGCCAGCACCCGCCCGTCGATCACGCGCACCAGCCCCTGGTAGAAGCGCCACGGATCCCAGCAGGCGGGCAGGTCGACCAGCGCCGCCTCGCGGATCGGCTTGCCCACGTCCTGCGACTCGATCCGCGCCAGCCGGTCGCGGTCGGCCTCGATCAGCTCCGCGATCCGAAGCAGGATCCGCGACCGCTTCTCCGGCGCCATGTCGCGCCACGCCGGCAGCGCCTCGCGCGCCGCGCGCACCGCCCGGTCGATGTCCTCGGGCCCCGCCGCCGCCACGTCGACGATCGCGCGGTTGGTGGCCGGGTCGATCGTGGGCACGGTCTCACCGCCGGCCGCGTCGCTCCACGCGCCGTCGATCAGCAGCTTCGTCTGCAGCGAGCCGGCGTCGGGCAGGCCCTCGATCGGCTC
>DASUHV010000259.1:0-7697 GCA_036273355.1 Gaiellales bacterium | reverse complement strand
GGGCGTGATCGTGAACGGTCTGGCGCCGGGCAAGATCCTCGTGCGCCAGGACTCGGAGGAGGTGCTCGCCTACTCGCACGCCCGCACGCCCTTCTCGCGCCTGGGACGGCCCGCCGACGTGGCCGCCGCCGCGCTGTTCCTTGCGTCCGACGAGTGCACGTACGTGAGCGGGATCAACCTGCTGGTCGACGGCGGGTGGATGGCCTACTAGTACGCGCTCCAGCCTCCGTCCACCATCAGGTTGCTGCCGCTCACGTAGCTGGCCTCGTTCGCCAGAAACGACACCGCCGCGGCAACGTCCTCGGAGCGGCCCAGCCGCGCGAACGGCGTGCGTGACCGCACGTAGGCCAGGCCCTCCTCGCTGGCGCTGAGGTCGCCCGGCGTCCCCGTCACGATCTTGCCCGGCGCGACCCCGTTGCAGATGATGCCCTGCGGCCCGTAATCGACCGCGATCTGGCGGGTCATCTGGATCAGGCCGCCCTTGCCGACGCTGTAGGTGAAGTGCCCCGGGCAGCCGACCATCCCGTGCTGCGAGGTGATGTTGATGATCCGCCCGCGGGTGTCGCCGTCCAGCGGCTGGGTGAGCATCTGGCGCACCGCCGCCCGGCACAGCAGGTACGCACCGCGCAGATTGACGGCCATCATCGCGTCCCAGTCCTCGGGCTCGGTGTCCAGCAGCGGCTTTGACTCGGCTCCGGCCAGCACGGCGTTGTTCACCAGCACGTCCAGCGTGCCGACACGCTTCACGGCCGTCGCGACCAGCGCCGCACAGTCGTCCGGCGAGGCAACGTCCGCCGCCACGTGAACGGCGCTGCCGCCGCTGCCGAGGATCACGTCCTCGGTGGGCTCGCCGCCGGTTATCGGATCGCGCCGGATGTCAGCCAGCACGACGTCGAACCCGTCGGCCGCCAGCCGGATCGCGATCGCCCGGCCGATGCCGGAGGAAGACCCCGTGACGATGGCGCTGCGCATGCTCATATCCCCCACCTTCCTGTTCCTATACTTCCGGGATGCCCGGCGTTGCATTCGTCGCTCACTGCCTGCTCAACCAGAACTCGAAGACCGACGGCGGCGCCCGCTGCCCCGGCGTCTACTCGCCGCTGGTCGACGAGCTGCGGGAGCGCGGCTGGCGCATCGAGCAGATGCCCTGCCCGGAGCTGGCGTTCACGGGCCTGAACCGCTTCTGGGCGGTGCGGGAGCAGTACGACACCACAGCCTTTCGCCGCCACTGCCGCAAGATCGCCGCCGCCGTGGCCGGTGCGATCGAGGTGCACGTCGCCCGCGGAGACGACGTGATCCTGGTCGGCATCGACGGCAGCCCCTCGATGGGCGTGCACGTGACCAGCTCCGACCCGGCCCGCGGCGGCCGACCGGAGTGGCCGGACGGCGCCCCGGAGCTCTCGCCCGGCAGCGGCATCTTCCTCGAGGAGCTGACCGCCGAGCTCGCCGAGCGCGGCGTCACCGCGCCCCGCGCGATGGGCGTGTCGCACCAGCTGCCCACGCACGATCCGTCCGAGGAGCGGGCGCAGCTGGTCGCGCTGATGGAGGGCAGCGGATAGGTGGAGGGAGACCTGCGCAGCTTCCGCGTCGCCCTGGTCGCCAGCGAGCTGGTCAACCCCGAGGCGGGTGGGGTCGACGCCCTGGCCGTGATCGAGCAGGAGGGCTGGGGCGCGATGCAGCTGCCCGCCGCCGACTACCCCGACGAGGTGGCGGCGCCGCTGCTCGACCAGGTGGCCGAGCAGACCGAGGAGTTCGCGCGCCACGGCTACACGCTGGCGCTGGTGGGCAGCCGCGCCGGGCTGGAGCAGGCGCTCGAGCGCTACGGGCTGGCGGTGCCGCCGGCGATCGAGCCGGACGCGGCCGACCAGCTGCGCGAGTTCCTGGCCGAGGTCGCCGCCGGCTGAGCGGGCCGTGCCCGGTTCCGCCCTCACGCGGTCTCGAGCACGCGCGACACCGGCAGGTAGCGGCCGCGGTGCTCGTCACCGCCGAAGCGCCCGTCGACCACGACGTGGTCGCCGCCGGCCAGCACATGGCGGATCGATCCCGGGACCGGCATGTCCTCGTACGGCGACCAGTCGAGGCCGTCGTTGAGCACGTCCATCGTCAGCCGCGAGGGCGCCGACGGATCCCAGACCACGATGTCGGCGTCGCTGCCGGCGGCGATGGCGCCCTTGCGCGGGTACAGCCCGAAGATGCGTGCCGGCGCAGCGCAGGCGACCTCGACCAGCTGCTCCGGCGCGAGCAGTCCGAAGCCCAGCGGCAGCCGCGCGCCGATGCCGGGCATCCCTGTCGGTATCTGCGTGAAGTCGTCCAGCACCGGCAGCTTGTCGCGGTCGAGCCGCAGGTGGCAGTGGTCGGAGGCGTACGTGCTGACGCCGCCGTCGCGGAGGCCGTCGAGCAGCGCCCGCTGGTCGTCGCCGGTGCGGAGCGGCGGGGTCATCACGTAGCGCACGGCGTCGTCACCCTCATGGTGTGAGCGGTCGAACAGCAGGTGGTGGGTGCAGACCTCGCCGTGCACGGTCTGGCCGCGACCGCGCGCTGCGACGATCTCCTCGAGCGGCGCGCGCCCCGTCAGGTGCACGACGTAGGGCGTCGCCCCTGCCAGCCCGGCCAGCACCAGGAACCGGTGCACGCATTCGGCCTCCAGCTCGATCGGCCGGCTGCGGGGCAGCGAGTCGATCCCCAGCCGTCCCTGCTCGACCAGCTGCCGCGTGAGCACGTCGATCGCGCGTCCGTTCTCGCAGTGCGCGAGCACCACCATCCTCAGCTCCGCCGCCTCCTGCATGACCCGCAGCGCCACGTCGTCGTCGGCCTGGATACCGAGCTCGAGGTAGGCCAGCCACAGCTTCACGCTGCCCACCCCGAGCGCGGCTGCCTCGGCCAGGTCGCCGTGGCGGTAGGCCTGCGGCTCCCAGATCACGGCGTGGAAGGCAAGGTCGATCAGCGACTCCGGCATCTCGTCGGCGAGCGTGCGGCGGGCGGCCTCGGCCGGGCGCTCGCCGGGCAGCGCGTCCACGAAGGCGAGTGCCGAGGTGGTGCCGCCGCAGAGCGCCGAGCGGGTGTCGTCGCGGATCCCGCCGAACACGTGGGTGTGCACGTCGATCGCGCCGGGCAGCACCAGGCAGCCGGCCGCGTCGACGGTCTCGGCGCCCTCGCGCTCGACCTCGCCGACCGCCCGGATCAGGCCGTCCTCCACCAGCACGTCCGCCCGCCTCGAGCCGTCCGGCGCCACCACCGTGCCGCCCACGATCGCGGTGCGCGCGCTCAGCTGTACGCCCCGTCGGGCAGGCACGGCGCGGCGCTCAGCAGCCGTCGGGTGTACTCGTCGGCCGGCGCGTTCAGGACCTGTGCGACGGTGCCGCTCTCGCGCAGCGAACCGCGGTCCATCACCAGCACGGTGTCGGCCACGCAGGCGACGACGCCCAGGTTGTGGGTGATGAACAGCATGCTCAGCCGCAGGTCGCGCTGCAGCTCCGACAGCAGCTCCAGCACGGCGGCCTGCACCGAGACGTCGAGCGCCGAGGTCACCTCGTCGCAGATCAGCAGGTCGGGCTTGGCCGCCAGCGCCCGCGCGATCGCAACCCGCTGGCGCTCGCCGCCGGACAGCTCGATCGGGAAGCGATCGCCGACGCGGCGCGGCAGCTTGGCGCGGTCGAGCAGCTCGCCCACCTCCGTGCGCGCCTCGCCCTGGGAGAGGCCGCGCAGCACCCGCAGCGGGCGCTCGATCGAGGAGCTGACCTTGTGGCGCGGGTTGAGCGACTCGAACGGGTTCTGGAACACGATCTGGATGCGGCGGCGCGCGGCCAGCGGCCGGTTGCGGGCGAAGGCAGCCAGCTCGCTGCCGTCGAACACGATCCGCCCGGCGCTGGGCGGATGCAGGCCCGCCAGGCAGCGCCCGATCGTGGTCTTACCGCTGCCGGACTCGCCCACCAGCGCCACGCAGCGGCCCGACTCGATCGCGAACGACACGTCGTGGACGACGGTGTTCCGGCGCCGGCCGTTGCGGTACTCGACCTCGAGGTGATCGACCTGCAGCAGCGCCTCATCCTCCGCCTCCACGGCGGTCGCCGCGGCGCGCCCGTCCCCCGGCTCGGCGCCCTCGCTCGCCAGCTCTTGCCAGCGGATGCAGCGCACCGAGTGGTCGGGCGTCGCGGCCGACAGCTCGGGCAGCGCCTCGCTGCAGCGGTCGATGGCGTAACGGCAGCGGGGCACGAAGGCGCAGCCGCTCGGCCACTCGCCCACGCCGACCGACACGCCGGGGATGCCGCGCAGCGCGCGCGGGCGGCGGAAGTCGGGGATGGCGGACACCAGCGCCCGCGTGTAGGGGTGGCGGGGCCGCTCGATCACCTCGTCGGCCGGGCCGCTCTCGACCACGCGGCCGGCGTACATGACGACGATCCGGTCGGCCATCTTCGCCACCACCGCCAGGTCGTGGGAGACGTACACCATCGCCATGCCGTCGTCGTCGCGCAGGCGGGCGAGTTCGGCCAGGATCCGGTCCTGGGTGATCACGTCCAGCCCGGTGGTGGGCTCGTCCAGCACCGCCACCGGCGGGTCGCAGACGCAGGCCATCGCGATCGTGACCCGCTGCTGCTGGCCGCCCGACAGCTGGTGGGGGTAGCGCCGCGGCAGCCGCGGGTCGGCGCCCAGCTCGACCCGCTCCAGCGACGCCTTGACCGACTCGAGCGACGCGGCGCCGGCGCGGTGCGCGCGCAGCACGTCCATCACCGCGTCGCCCACCCGCAGCGACGGGTTGAGGGCGCCGCCGGGGTCCTGCGGCACGTAGGAGACGACCTTGCCGCGCAGGTTGCGGAGGTTGCTGATCCCCTGGCCGAGGATCGGCTGGCCGCTGATGCTGACGCTGCCGCCCCGCAGCTCGACACCGCGGCGCGTGTAGCCGAGCAGGGCCAGCGCGGTGGTGGTCTTGCCGCTGCCGGACTCGCCCACCAGCCCCAGGATCTGGCCCGCGCCGACGGTGAAGCTGACGTCCTCGACCACGGGATCGCCGGTGGTCAGGCCCAGCGAGAGGCCTTCCACCTGCACCACGGGTGCGGGGGCGTCGCTCATATCACCGCACTCCGCGCGGTCTTGGGTACGTAGGAGCGGCCCAGGCTGCGGGCGATCGCGTCGCCGGTCAGGTTGATGCCGATGGTGAGCAGCGCGATCATCGCGGCCGGTGCCAGCACCGCCCATGCCTGGATCGCGATGTACTGGCGGTTGTCGCTGATCATCAGCGCCCAGTCGGAGGCGGGCGGCTGCAGCCCCAGCCCCAGGAAGTTGACCGACGCGATGATCAGGATCGAGTAGGTGAAGCGCAGGCCCGAGTCGACCAGCACCGGCGCCATGATGTTGGGCAGCACCTCGCGCACGATCACGGCGAAGGAGCGCTCGCCGCGGGCGATCGCCGCCTCCACGTAGCCGCGCACGGAGACCTCGAGCGTGGCGGTGCGGACGATGCGGCTGATGCCGGGCGCCTGGATCACGGCCACCCCGATCACCAGCACCTCGACGCCGGTTCCGGCGCCGCTGATCAGCACCAGCAGGAACAGGAGCGGCGGGAACGCCAGCATCACGTCGACGCTTCGCATCAGCACGGGGTCGATGCGGGAGCGGCTGAACCCGGCGATCAGCCCGACCGACATCCCGATCAGGTAGCCCAGGCCGGTGGCCAGCGCGGCCAGGGTGATCACGGAGCGGCCGCCGTAGAGCAGGCGGCTGAACACGTCGCGGCCGAGGAAGTCGGTGCCGAGCCAGTAGTGGCTGGACGGCGGGGCCAGCGGCACGGTCACCGGCACGTTGGGGTCGTGCGGCGCGAAGTAGCGGCCGAAGATCGCCACCGCCACCACGAACACGACGATGGTGACGCCGACCGCGCCCGAGAAGCTACGCATGAAGCGGAGCCGGCCGGTCACGACGGCTCCCGCAGCTTCGGCACCAAAAGCAGCACGATCAGGTCGGCCACCAGGTTCAGCATCACGTAGACCACGGCGATCAGCATCGCCACCGACTGCACAACGCCCAGGTCGCGGTTTCCGACCGCCGTCACCAGCAGCGATCCCAGCCCGGGATACGCGAACACGGTCTCGGTGATGATGATGCCCCCGATCAGCCACTGCAGGTTCTGGGCCAGCACCTGCACGCTGGGGGCGAGCGCGTTTCGCATCGCGTAGCGCCACAGCACCCAGCGCTCGGACAGGCCGTTCAGCCGCGCCGCCATCACGTACTCGGCCTGCAGCGTCTCCACCATGCCCGCGCGCACCATCCGGATGCCCGCCGCCAGCGACGCCAAAAGCAGCGTCGCCACCGGCAGCACCAGCTTGCTGGGATCGCTGAGCGGGCTCTGCCCGGGCGGGATGATCGCGACCGGCGGCAGCACGTCCAGCCAGACGAAGAACACGCCCACCAGCAGCGAGCCGATCACGAACTCGGGCAGCGCGATCGCCGCCAGCGACATGATCGAGATGGCGTGGTCGGCCGGGCGCCCAGCGTAGACGGCCGCGATCGCGCCCAAGCCCAGCGACAACGGGATCATGAACAGCGCGGTGATCACCGCCAGGATCAGCGAATTCTTCACCGGATCCGAGATCAGCGCCCACACCGGCGCGTGCTTCTGGCCCTGGGCAAGGCCGATCGAAGAGTCCCCCAGGTCACCCCGCACGAACCCGCCCAGCCAGTCCGTGTACTGGGTGGCCAGCGGCTTGTTCAGGTGCATCTGCCGCTCCAACTGCTGCACGGCCGCCGGCGTGGCGCCGCGGCCCAGCACCACGCTGGCGGCATTGCCGGGCAGGACGGAGGTGCCGATGAAGATCAGCACCGACGCCACCAGCAGCGACACCGCCGCACCCAGCAGACGACGCCCCACGAACGCCAGGACGGGCGAAACCTCGCGGTCGGCCGCTCGAGGTTCCGCAACAGTCGTCATAGGGTCGCTACGCGGACAGCCAGGCGTTCATGAACAGATAGTTGCCGAGCACGCCGGCCGGATGCGGTGCCAGGCCCTTGACCTTGGTGGAGAGCCCGTCCACCCAGTCGGCGTTGGTCCAGTTGATGTAGCCACCCTGGTTGTACTGGATCTCTTGCACCTGGTTCCATGTCTGCTGGGCCGTGGCCTGGTCGGTCTCGCCGATCGCCTTGAACAGTAGATCGTTCCAGGCGGTGTTCTTCCAGTGCGTCTCGTTGTAGGGCGCCTTGGACGACAGCGCCTGCAGATAGAAGAACTTGATCGACGGCGGCGGCCACTGCGTCTCGGCGAACGCCATCTTCAGGTACAGCGCGGACGGGTTGTAGTAGGAGCTGGGCGGCACCTGCTTGAGGTTGATGGTGACGCCGGCGTCCTTGGCCTGCTGCGCGAGCAGCGTCGCCGCCTCGACGAAGCCGGGGAAGATCGGCGACGTCTGCAGCGTCACGGTCAGGTTCTCCTGACCGGCCTGCTTGAGCAGGCTCTTGGCCTGTTCGATGTCCTGCACGCGCTGCGGCAGGTCGTTGTCGTAGAAGGGCAGGCCCTTGCCGACGATGTCGTTGCCGATCGACCCGAAGCCGTTGATGGCGCTCGCCACCAGGGCCGGGCGGTCGGCGATCAGCTTCATCGCCTGGCGCACGCGCACGTCCGTGAACGGCGCCTGCGTGGTGTCCATGTAGAACATCATGGCCTGCGGCGACTTGGCCACCAGCACGGTGATGTCGCCGGTGGCCTGGTG
>DASUHV010000258.1:0-5751 GCA_036273355.1 Gaiellales bacterium | reverse complement strand
GCGGCGCCGGGGCGTCACCGGCGCGGCCGCGGGCCTCGTCCATGTCCTCGTACTTCCAGTTCAGGTAGTGGTGGTGGTCGCGCACCAGCGGCCAGGCGTCCTCGCCCTCCCAGGCGAAGGTAGGCTGGTAGATGCTGAGCTCGAACGGCCGCTGCACGGCGGCCTCAGCCTGCCCCTCGCGCACCCATCCCACCTGCTCGGCAAATTCCGCCGGTCCGGTGTCGCCGCTCATGTACCCGTCGGCGATCCTGCCGGCACGCCGCACCGCCGGCTCGACGAACGCGCCGATCCAGATCGGCGGCCCGCCCGGCCGGAACGGCTTGGGCCGCACGCTCACGCCCGGATAGCGGCGCCGCTTGGTCCCAGTCACGAGCCCGTCGCCCCAGGACTGGCGCAGAATCGCCACCGCGTCGATCAGCCGCGTGCGGCGCTCCGACATGGGGATCCCGAGCACCTCGAACTCCTCCGCCCGCCAGCCCATGCCCAGGCCCAGCAGCAGCCGGCCGTGGGACAGCAGGTCGACGGTGGCTGCGTCCTCGGCCAGCCGCACCGGGTCGTGCAGCGGCGCCAGCAGCAGGCCGGTGCCGATCTCGATCCGCTCGGTGCGCGCCGCGACGGCCGCGGCCACCGCCAGCAGCGACGGCATGTAGCCGTCGTCCACGAAGTGGTGCTCGGTCAGCCACACCGAGTCGAAGCCCAGTCGCTCTGCCTCGACCGCCAGCTCGATCGCCTGGCGGTAGAGGTCGGCGTCGCTGCGCTCGTCGCCCGGTGGCCGCTGGCATGTGATGAGTCCGTATCCGAGCTTCATCGCGCGATGCTACCAACCGACGCTCCGCCGTTGCCTATGCTCCGCTCATGACGCTGTACCGCCTGGCGGACGATCCCCCGACGCTCGTCGATCCGGTGATGATCGCGTGCTTCGACGGGTGGGTGGACGCGGCCGAGGCGGCGTCCAGCGCCGTGGCCCACGTCGCGGCGGACGCCGAGCCGATGGTCACGTTCGACCCGGACGCGATCTTCGACTACCGCTCCCGCCGTCCCGTCCTGGACGTGCAGGACGGCCGGCTGTCGGATCTGCGCTGGCCGGAGCTGGCGATCCGCCATGTGCCGGTGGACGGCCGCGACCTGCTGATCTTCTCCGGCGCGGAGCCCGACCTGCGCTGGCAGGAGCTGGCGTCCGACGTGGCCGCGCTGGTCACCTCGCTGGGCGTGGCCCTGTGGGTCAGTCTCGGCGCTGTGCCGGGAGCGGTCGCGCACACCATGCCGGTGCCTGTGATGGCAACGGCCTCGCAGGATGGCCTGCTCGGACCGCGCACGCCGCCGGGCCCCGAGGGACTGCTGCGGGTGCCGTCGGCCGCGCTGTCGGCGATGGAGATGGCGGTCAGCGGATCCGGCATCCCCGCCATCGGATTCTTCGCGCAGGTGCCGCCCTACGCCAGCATCGGCTACACCGCCGCCAGCATCGCGCTGCTGGAGCGGCTCGGCCGCCACCTCGAGGTCGACCTGCACATGGACGACCTGCACGACGAGGAGCACGAGCAGCGGGCCCGCTACGACGCGGCCGTGGCCAGCGACGCCATGCTGCGCCAGACCGTCGAGCAGCTGGAGTCGGTGGCCGGCGACATGGAGGAGCACCACCTGCCGTCCGGGGACGAGCTGGCCCGCGAGATCGAGCGGTTCCTACGACACAACGAGCCCGACGGGGAGGCCTGAATGCTCGACCTGACGCCCGAACAGCTCTTGACGACTACCCGCGCGGTGCGACGCCGGCTGGACGTCGACCGGCCCGTCGACGACGAGACGATCCGGCGCTGCCTCTCGATCGCCACCCAGGCGCCCACCTCGGTCAACCTCCAGAACTGGCACTTCGTGGTGGTCACCGACGCAACCGTGCGCGCCGGCGTCGCCGAGTGGTACCGCAGGGCGTGGCAGGACTACTCGAGCACACCGCTCGACGAGGATCCGCCCGGCGAGGCCACGGGGGCCGCCTCCTCTCGCCACCTGGCCCGGATCATGCCCCGCGTCCCGGTGCTGCTGATCCCGTGCATCGAGGGCCGCCCCGAGGGGCAGGCGTCGGGCGAGCTGGCCGCCCTCTACGGATCGGTCGTGCAGGCCTCCTGGAGCTTTCAGCTGGCTGCCCGTGCGCACGGCCTGGGCTCGGTGTTCACGACGTACCACCTCGACTACGAGCGCGAGGTGGCAGAGCTGCTGGGCATCCCCTACGACGCCGTCACCCAGGTGGCGCTGCTGCCCGTGGCCCACACCACGGGCGGAGACTTCCGGCCGGCGCGACGGCGGCCGCTGGACGACGTCGTGCACTGGGACACCTGGTAGATGCGCGCTCGATAACGCCTCGGGTTCAGAGATCTCGTGCGTCTGCCGATAACCGGGCAGTGGCAAGGCTGACGATGACGCAGGCTGTGGAGCGGATGAGCACCGCGGCCGTTATGGTGACCGACGCGCAGGGCAACGCGCTCGAGCTGTCCCCCGTGGAGAGCTCCGGCACGCGCCTGGTCGCGACGGCTGACCGGATGCGGATCGGCGAGCGCGGCCTGCTGACGGCGCGCGTGCACGGCGACGATCTGCGCCCGTGGGTGGTGGGCTTCGAGATCGAGTCGGCCGCGTACCACTCCGACGAACTCGCCCTGGTGACCCTGCGCGCGCGTTCGATCCGGCTCGACCCGCAGCAGCGTCAGGCGGATCGCACGGCGATGGGCGGGCACGCACGGCTGATCGCTTACAGCTGCCAGAACGTCGTGGACGGCGACGTGGTCGAAGGCTCGATCGTTGACGTCTCCGACAACGGCGTCGCGTTCATGACACGACGGCTGCTGCGGCCGGGTGACCGTCTCAGCTTCGCCGGCCGCTTCTTCGCGACGGTGGTCGAGGCCGAGGTGCGCGTGGCGCGCATCGCAGAGGTCGCCGGACAGCTCCAGGTCGGCTGCACCTTCATCGCCATCGCTCAGGCGGAGCGCGCGAAGCTGCGCGCCGTCACCTCCGTGCGCCGGCCGGGCGAGGCGGCGTCGTTCAACATGCTGCAGCAGCTGAACGCCGAGCGGGCCGCGCGCGAACCGGACGAGAGCGGATCGCGCTGGCGCCGGCTGTTCCGCCGCAGCGCCTAGCGCCTGCGGGTGGCCGATTGCCACCGCCATGTGCCACCCTTACGGACATGGCATCGCTCAACCGGCACCTGCTGCGCGCACGCGACCTGATGGATGCGCGCTACGCCGACCCGCTCGACGTACCCACCCTTGCTCGCGCCGCCCACGTGTCGCCGGCCCACTTCTCGCGGCAGTTCAAGGCTGCGTTCGGTGAGACGCCGCACCAGTACCTGCTGACGCGGCGGCTGGAACGGGCCGCGTCGCTCCTGCGCGGAACCGACTACTCGGTGGCGAGGATCTGCATGGACGTCGGCCTCGCCAGCGTCGGCTCGTTCACCTCCAGCTTCAAGCGCGTGTACGGATCCACCCCCACCGCCTACCGCGACGGCTTCCCG
Organism: Gaiellales bacterium; assembly: GCA_036273355.1. Taxonomy (GTDB): domain Bacteria; phylum Actinomycetota; class Thermoleophilia; order Gaiellales; family JAICJC01; genus JAICYJ01. The sequence continues at coordinate 2,255 of DASUHV010000258.1, read as the reverse complement.
CCCGCCGCGCAGATGGCCCACATCCCGACCTGCATCCTGATGGCAGCCAGCCGGCCTGCCGGCGGCCGCATGCGAGCGCCCGTACCGCTGCCCGCGATGGAGAGCAGCTTTGAAGAAGACGGGGCGCGCGTCGCGACATAGCCTGCGGCGAGCAACCACCCCACAGGAGGACACCATGAAGACCACCATCTCCCACGTCAACGTCTGGGTGCACGACCAGGACGAGGCACTCGAGTTCTACACCGACAAGCTCGGCTTCGAGGTGCGAGAGGACGTCACCGTCCCCGAGTTCAACAACTTCCGGTGGCTGACGGTCGGGCCGCCCAACCAGCCCGACCTGCAGCTGATCCTGTGCAGGACCGATGCGATGCCGGCATCTCCGGAGTTGTCCGCGAAGCTGGCCGACGTGGTCGCACAGGGCGCCGGCGGCGGAGTCGTCCTCGCAGTCGAGGACTGCCGCGCCACGGTCGCCGAGCTCAAGTCCCGCGGCGTCGAGATCACGCAGGAGCCCGTCGATCAGTTCTATGGCGTGGACGCCGGGTTCCGCGACCCGTCCGGGAACCAGCACCGCATCACGCAGCGCACGGACGGGGGCTGAGCCAACCAACCGGGTGGTGGACGGCCGCGGGCTTTCGCGGCCGTCTACCCAAGCCGGCCGGGCCGGGGTACGCTGAACCATGGATCCGATCCACCAGGACGGCGGCCGGCTGATGATCGAGTCGGTCGCCGCATCCGACCTGGCCACCCGCTTCGGCACCCCGCTCTACGTCACCTCCGAGGCGGCTCTGCGCGCGAACGTGCGCGCGTGGCGCACCGCGCTGGATGATGCGTGGCCCCACGGCCCCACCCGCGTGCTGGTCTCGCTCAAGGCCAACCCGACCGTCGCGCTTCGCCGCGTCCTGGACGATGAGGGCGCCGGCTGTGACGTGTTCGGCGCGTACGAGCTCGAGATCGCCCTCGATGCGGGCACGCCGGCCGAGCTGATCTCCGTCAACGGGTCGACCAAGCCCGAGGCGCTGATCGTCCGGGCCATAACGGCCGGCGCTCGTCTCACCGTGGACAGCGTCGAGGAGCTGGCCGCCGCCGCGGCCGCGGCCAGGCGGCTGGAGCGGCGCGCGCACGTGCGGCTGCGGCTGCGGCCGGACCTGACCGACCTCGAGACGACCAGCGAGTTCACCGAACACGATCCGCTGGGAGCGGTGGCCGACGCATACAAGCCGGGCATCCCGATCGACGTGCTACGCGAGGCGCTGGGCAGACTCGACCTCGATGGCGTCGACCTGGCCGGCGTCCATGCGCACCTCGGTCGGCACACGTCGGCGGTCGAGCCGTTCCGCCTGCACGCGCAGCGCCTGGGCGCGCTGGTCGGCGAGCTGGCGCGCGCCATGCCGGGCTGGACGCCGCGCGAGATCGACCTCGGCGGCGGCTACTCCTATCCCGGTGACCCCACCGGCCGCGCGCTTCGTGCGGCCCCGGCGCACACGCCCAGCCCGGCCGAGTACGCCGCCGCGGTCGCGGGCGGCCTGGACGAGGGGCTGAGTGCCTCGGGCGTCGACCCCAGGGGCATCGCGCTCGAGATCGAGCCCGGCCGGGCCGTGTACGGCAGCGCCGGGGTGCATCTGTCGACCGTGCTGAACGTGAAGCGCCAGGCGGCGCCGGTGCCGCGCGTGTGGGTCGGCTGCGACAGCTCCGAGGTGCTGCTGAGCGACACCGGCTGGGAGCACAGCCGCTGGGACCCGGTCTGCGCCGACCCGGTGACGGGGTCGGACCAGGAGGTGGACGTGGTCGGCGTCAGCTGCGGCTTCGACACGATCACGCCCGGCGCGCGGTTGCCGGACGGGATCGCCGCAGGCGACGTGATCGCCTTCCTCGCCACCGGCGCCTACGAGGAGACGCTGGCGGGCAACTTCAACTCGATGCCGCGACCGGCGTCGGTGCTGGTCTCGGGCGACCGGGCCGAGCTGGTGCGCCGGGCCGAGCTGCTGTCCGACGTGACGCGGCGAGACCGCCTGCCGCGGCGGCTGCGCGGTGACGCGCCGCGCGTGGTGGGCGTCGACCACGTCTCGCTCACGGTCGACGATCTCGACCGCTCGGTCGGGTTCTACTGTGACCTGCTGGGCCTCACCCTGCACGACCGGGGACGGCTCGAGCCGGAGCTGATCGAACAGATGACGGGGCTGCCGAACGCTGAGGTGGACTACGCCGACGTCGACCTGGGGTCACGGATCCTGGAGCTGCTCCACTACCGCACCGCC
>DASUHV010000257.1:0-8314 GCA_036273355.1 Gaiellales bacterium | reverse complement strand
GCGGCTCGCCGTTGAACCCGCCATAGCGCTTCACCCGGTCGAATCCGGCCTCCGCCAGCAACCGTCCCCATCCGTCCGGCTCCAGCCACCACAGCCGCATGCCGGCCTCGCGCCCCCCGGCGCGGACGCGCAGGGTCAGGCTGTGGTCGGCCGGGTGCCAGTCGGCCCGCTCCATGATCCCCGGCTCGCGCTCCAGCCAGCGGCCGTCGGTGTCCTCGATGTCGCGCCGGTCGGGATGGAACACGTCGAACGCGAGCAGCCCTCCCGGCTCCAGCCGCGCACGCAGCGAGCGGAACACGCCCAGCCGCTCCGCATCGTCTCGCAGGTGCAGCAGCGCCCTGAAGGGCACCGTCACGAGCGGGAAGGTGCCCAGCTCTGGCAGCTCCCGCATGTCGGCACGGACCAGCTCCAGCGACACGCCCTGGGCGCGCGCCTTCGCCCGGGCCAGGTCGAGCATCGGGCCGCTGCGGTCGACGCCCACCACCGCGATCCCGGCCAGCGCGGTGGGCACGGCGATGCGGCCGCTGCCGACGCCGATCTCGAGCACCGGGCCGCCGCTCTCGATTGCCAGCCGCACGTAGAAGTCGATGTCCTCGGTGACCGAATGGCACCAGGCGTCGTACCCGGTGCCGAGCACGGCGTACGCGTCGGTCGAGAGGTCGGCGGTCACGCCCCCTCCGGGCGGTGCTGTTTCACGGGCTGTGCGGCCACGGCTGAGGCAGCCTACATGCGGCTGCCGCGCCCACCTGCGCCGGTACACTAGGCCGCTCATGAACCCGGATTCCGTCCAGAGCGAGGGCCTCCAGGCGATCGCCGCCGCGCCCGACACGGCCGCGCTGGAGCAGGTGCGGATCACCCTGCTCGGACGCAAGGCGCCGCTGGTGCTGGCGCTGCGGGAGCTGGGCACCCTGCCGCCCGAGGAGCGAGGGCCGCGCGGCAAGGTGCTGAATCAGGTGCGACAGTCGCTGGAGAGGGCGCTCGACGCCCGTGAGTCCGAGCTGGAGGCGGCGGAGCTGGACGACCGGCTGCGGCGCGACCGGATCGACGTGACGCTGCCGGGGGCGCGAGTGGAGCGCGGGTTCGCCCACTTGATCGAGCAGACCGGCCGCGAGATCCTGGAGGTGCTGGTCGGCCTCGGCTACCGCATCAGCGACGGGCCCGAGGTCGAGACCGTCTACCGCAACTTCGACGCGCTCAACCACGCGCCCACGCATCCCACCCGGCAGGCCACGGACACGTACTACATCGACGACCACACAGTGCTGCGCACGCACACCTCGCCGATGCAGATCCGCACCATGCAGTCGCAGCCGCCGCCCGTCTACATGGCCACGATGGGCCGCTGCTATCGCCGCGACACGCCCGACGCGACCCACACCGCCATGTTCACGCAGATCGAGGGCCTGGCGGTCGACCGCGGGCTGTCGCTGGCGCACCTCAAGGGCACGCTGCTCGCGTTCGCGCGCGAGATGTTCGGGGCCGATCGCGAGGTGCGACTGCGGCCGCACTTCTTCCCGTTCACCGAGCCCTCGGTGGAGGTGGACGTGTCCTGCTTCAACTGCGCCCGGGACGGCTCGCCCTGCCGTGTCTGCAAGGGCGAGGGCTGGGTCGAGGTGCTCGGCGCGGGCATGGTCGATCCCGCCCTGTTCGGCTACGTCGAGGGCTACGACCCGGAGCTGTGGACCGGCTACGCGTGGGGGATGGGCGTGGAGCGGATCGCCGCGCTGCGCCACGCCGTGCCCGACATCCGCTGGCTGTGGGAGAACGACTTGCGGCTGATGGAGCAGTTCGGATGAGGGTGCCGGTCTCGTGGCTGCGCGAGTACGTCAGCTTCGACATGCCGCCGCGCGAGCTGGGCGAGCTGCTGAGCATGACCGGCACCAAGCTGGAGGCGGTGCACCGGATCGGCGTGCCGTCCGGCGCCGAGCTGTTCAGGGTCGGCCGCGTGATCTCCAGGGAGCAGCACCCTGACGCGGACAGGCTCTCGCTGTGCACCGTCGACGTGGGCGACGGCGAGCCCCGCCAGATCGTGTGCGGCGCGACCAACTTCGATGCCGGCGCCACGGTCGGCGTCGCGCTGCCCGGCGCCACGCTGCCGGACGGCACCGTGCTGCGCGTGGCGAAGCTGCGCGGCGTGGAGTCGCACGGCATGATGCTGTCGGAGAGCGAGCTGGAGCTATCGGGCGACCACGATGGCCTGATGCTGCTGGAGGACGGCCTGGAGCCGGGCACCCCGCTGTCCCAGGTGCTGCCGATCGACGACGAGGTGCTCGAGTTCGAGATCACCTCGAACCGGCCGGACTGCCTGTCGGTGTACGGCATCGCCCGCGAGGCGTCGGCGTCGCTGGACGTCGACCTCGCGCCCTGGCCGGGCCGCGAACCGGATGCGTCGGGTGACGACACCGTCGACTCGTGGGTGACGGCGCGCATCGACGCGCCCGACCTGTGCCCGCGCTGGGCGGCCCGCGTCTTCACCGACGTCAAGGTCGGACCCTCGCCGCCGTGGCTGAAGGCCAGGGTCGCGGCCGCCGGCATGCGCCCGATCTCGAACGTCGTCGACATCACCAACTACGTGATGCTGTGCGTCGGCGAGCCCACGCACGCCTTCGATCTGGACAAGGTGACCGGACGCGAGATCATCGTGCGGCGGGCCGGCGACGGCGAGGGGGTGATCACGCTGGACGGCCAGGGGCGGACGCTCGATCCCGACGTGCTGGTGATCGCCGACGCGGAGAAGCCGTCAGCGATCGCCGGGCTGATGGGGTCGGAGTGGAGCGAGGTGTCGGGCACGACGACGACGGTGCTGCTGGAGTGCGCGAACTTCGACGGCCCCAACATCCAGAGCTCGTCGACGCGCCTGGAGCTGCGCACCGAGGGATCGAACCGCTGGGAGAAGGGCCTCGACCCGCACCTGGTGCCGCGGGCGCTGGCGCTGGCGTCGCAGCTGATGGTCGAGCTGACGGGCGCGCGGCTGGTGCCCGGCACCGTCGACCTGCACGGGCAGCTGCCCGAGCCGGCGGTCGTGCCGCTGCGGCGGGAGCGGCTTGAGCTGCTGATCGGTGTGACCTACGAGCAGGCGCAGATCGACCGTGCGCTGACCCGGCTCGGATATGAGAGCGCCGACGGGGGCTGGCGGGTGCCCACCTGGCGCGCCAACGACACGTTTCGCGAGGTCGACCTGATCGAGGAGGTGTCGCGCATCGACGGCATCTGGAAGGTGCCGACCGTGATGCCGCCGCACGCCGATGCGATCGGCAAGCGCGACGCGGACGTGGGGCTGCGAAACCGCGTGATCGACGTGCTGCTGGGCGCCGGCCTGTCGGAGGCGGTCACCGTCGCCTTCACCGACGAGACGCTGGCCGACCGGCTGCGGCTTCCGCCCGGCCATCCGCGTCGCGACGCGGTGCGGGTGGCGAACCCGATGGGTGCCGACCAGGCCTTGCTTCGCACGGTGCTGTTCCCGGGTCTGCTGGCCTCGGCCCGCCGGAACCTGGACGCCGGCCGCGACCGGGTCGCGCTGTTCGAGGTGGCCCGTGTGGTGCTGCCGGCGCCCGGCGAGGAGCTGCCGCACCAGCCGGTGCGGGTGGCGGGTGTGATCGCCGGCCGCGACGCCGGCTACCACGAGATGAAGGGCGTGGCCGAGGCGCTGGAGCGCGCGCTGCGTGTCCAGCTCGAGGTCGCGGCTGCCCCCGAGCCGTTCCTGCATCCGGGGCGCAGCGCGCGGCTGGGAGCGGGCGGGACGCTGGGTGAGCTGCACCCGCTGGTGGCGCGGGAGTTCGGCGTGGAGGAGCAGGTCAGCATGTTCGAGATCGACCTCGCGGAGCTGGTGACGCCCGACCCGACACCGCTCTACCGCGACGTGGTCACCTTCCCACCGGTGCGCCAGGACATCGCCGTGGTGGTGGCCGCCGAGGTCACCGCCGCCGAGGTGCTGGCGGTGATCCGCGCGGCCGGCGGAGAGCTGCTGGCGGAGGCCGACGTGTTCGACACGTACCGCGGCGAGCAGGTGGGGGAGGGGCGCCAGAGCGTGGCGGTGCACCTCCAGTTCCAGGCGGCCGATCGCACGCTGACCGATGCCGAGGCGGACGCGGTCCGGGAGTCGATCGTGGCGGCGCTGCGCGAGCGCCTCGGCGGCGAGCTGCGCTAAGCGGCTAAGCGTCAGTCCGTGGTGCCCTGGGTGGCGACCGGGCGCACGTCGGCCACCCGCGACAGCAGCCGCAGCGTGCCCTTGACGCCGACGCCGTCGAGCGTCGCCAGCCGCTTGCGGCAGAGCGGTGCAGCCGTGCCGTAGCCGAACGTGTGCGCGGCGCGGAAGCGGAAGATCCCGCTTCGCCAGTCCCGCTCGTGCCACGGATTCAGCGGAGACAACACGAGCGCCGACTCCTCGCTCTGGTTCGCATCCAGCAGCTCCAGCTCGATGTTCATCGACGACCAATCCTCGGGCTGGCGCGCCAGTATCTGATCCCACTGCTCGGCGAGGAGTTGCATTGGCGGCCATCCTAGCTTGTGTACAGTCCGGCCCGTGGACGACCTGTTGACCGAGCGGCTGGCCGAGCTCGCCGTTGGCTTCGGAGCCAACGTACAGGCCGATCAGATCGTGATGGTGAACGCCGAGCTCGGGCGCGAGCCGTTGGCGCGCGCCGTGGCGGCGGCCGCCTACCGGGCAGGCGCTAGGTACGTCGACGTCACCTACGCCGACGCGTTCGTGCGCCGGGCCAAGATCGAGAACGCCGGGGACGAGGCGATCGGATACGCGCCGCCGTGGCACGTGGAGCGCATGAAGCAGATGGGAGAGCAACACGTGGCCGTGATCTCCCTGGAGGCGGCGCTCGACCCGGCCGCAACCGACGGACTCGACCCGGTCCGCCTGGGAGCCGATCAGTCGCCGGTGCGGCAGGCCTACCTGCGGCTGGTGATGGAGCGCCTGATCAACTGGTGCATCATCGCCTGCCCGACGCCGGAGTGGGCGGCAAGGGTGCATCCCGACCTGCCTGTCGATGAGGCGTTCGAGCTGCTGTCGCAGGAGATCGCGCGCGTGTGCCGGCTCGACGAGGACGACCCGGTGGCCGCCTGGCAGACCCGCTTCGATCGGCTGACCGAGATCAGCGAGCGGCTCGGCGAGCACCGGTTCGAGGCCGTCCACTTCAGCGGCGACGGCACCGACCTGACCGTGGGCCTGCTGCCCAGCGCCGAGTGGGCGTGTGCGACGTTCACCACCGCGGAGGGCATCTCGCACCATCCCAACCTGCCCACCGAGGAGGTGTTCACGACGCCCGACCCGCGCCGCACCGATGGCGTCGTGCGCTCGACCAAGCCGCTGAACATCGAGGGCACGATGGTCACGGGCCTGACGGTGCGGTTCGAGGGCGGCCGCGCGGTCGCCATCGATGCCGACGGCGGCGCCGAGGTGCTGCGGGGCCGCGCATCGCGGGACGACGGCGCGTCGCGGCTGGGAGAGCTGGCGCTGGTCGACGGCGAGGGCCGCATCGGCGCGCTCGACACGGTCTTCTACTCGACCCTGATCGACGAGAACGCGGCCAGCCACATCGCGCTCGGCAGCGGGCTGGGGTACCTCGTCAAGGACGAGCGCGACAAGGAGCAGGTGAACTCGAGCTCCATCCACATCGACTTCATGATCGGCAGCCCGGAGATCGACGTCGACGGCATGAACGCCGACGGCACCCGCGTGCCGGTGCTGCGGGGCGGCGAATGGCAGATCTGACGGTCGACGAGCGCCGGCGGAGGCTGGCGCGGCTGCTGGTCGGGTTCGGCGCCAACGTCCAGCCCGGCCAGACGGTGATGGTGGGTGGCGACATCGACGACCGTGAGCTGGTGCGGGCCGTGGCGAACGAGTGCTACCTGGCGGGTGCCAGATTCGTGGAGCTCAACTACTTCGACCTGTACATCAAGCGGGCGCGGATCGAGTTCGGCGGTGACGATTCGATCGGGTACGCCACCACCTGGTCGTACGAGCAGGCCCGGGCGGCGGCGGCCGAGAAGTGGGCGATCATCAGCCTGTCGGGCGGCACCGATCCCTCGATCCTGGCCGGCCTCGATCCGGATCGGCTGGGCAGAGACAACTCGCCGGTCAACACGGAGTGGTTGAAGGCGGTCAGCGAGCAGCTGGTGAACTGGACGGTCGGGCCCAGCCCGTCGCCGGTCTGGGCGGCGGTCGTGCATCCCGACATGGAGCCGGATGCGGCGCTGGAGCTGCTCTGGTCGGAGGTCGAGCGGGTCTGCCGGCTGGACGAGGATGACCCGGTGGCGTCGTGGGAGCAGCGCATGGGCGACATGGTCGCGACCGCCGGGCGCATCGACGACCACCGGTTCGACGCGCTGCACTTCCAGGGGCCCGGCACCGACCTCGAGGTCGGCCTGCTGCCCAGCTCGCGGTTCATATCCGGCGGGTCGGAGACGGCGGACGGCATCCCGCACCGGCCGAACGTGCCCTCCGAGGAGGCGTTCACGACGCCCGACCCGACGCGGGTCAACGGCGAGGTGCGTGCGACCCGGCCGCTGGACGTGGGCGGCACGGTGCTGACCGGGCTGCGCGTGCGGTTCGAGGACGGCCGTGCGGTCACGATCGACGCCGACCAGGGCGGCGAGGTGCTACGCGCCCGCACCGCCATCGACGACGGCGGCGTGCGGTTGGGAGAGGTGGCGCTGGTCGACGGCGAGAGCCGGATCGGTCAGCTCGGCACCGTGTTCTACGAGACGCTGCTGGACGAGAACGCGGCCTGCCACATCGCGCTTGGTCAGGGCTTCGACTACTGCGTGTCGGGCGACGACGTGGGGCGGATCAACAGCAGCCAGATCCACATCGACTTCATGATCGGCGACGACGACGTGGACGTCACCGGCGTCACGGGCGGCGGCGACCGCGTGCCGGTGCTGCGCGGCGGTGCCTGGCAGGTCTAGCTCGAGCTACGCCGCGCCGGTGCGCATGCGATGGATGGTCGCGATCACCTCGGCCGGGTCGAGGTCGTCGTCGGTGCCCATGCTGCCCTGGCGCAGGCGCAGCGACGTGTAGGCCATCAGGTCGCGCATCGAGGCCAGGCCGATCACGTGGCCCTCGTCGTTCACGACCGGCAGGTGCCGGAAGTGCCCGTCCACCATCAGCGCCATCGCCTCGGCCAGCTCGGTCTGCGGCGAGGCGGTCAGCACGTGGCGGGTCATGCGGTCGGACACCGGCACCGAGGGGTCGATGCCCTCGCTGACGCATCGCAGCAGGTCGCGCTCCGTGATCACACCGACCAGGTCATCGCCGTCGGCCAGCACGATCGCGGCCCCGACGTCGTGCTCGACCATCCGCCGGGCGGCGTCGCCGACCCGCGTCTCCGGGGTGACGGCCACCAGTGAGGTGCTCATGACGTCGGTCAGCTGCATGGTTCGAGTGTACTCGCCTGGCTCCGTTAGACCAGCAGCAGCGACGGAGACTGCAGCAGCTGCTTGATCGTCTGCAGCAGCTTGGCGCCGTCTGCTCCCGAGCACGCGCGGTGGTCGCAGGACAGCGTCACGCGCATGATCTTGCGCACGACGATCTCTCCGTCCACGACCACCGGGCGATCCGCGGTGGCGCCGACCGCGATGATCGCGGACTCGGGCGGGTTGATGATCGCCTCGAAGTTGGCCACGTCGAACATGCCCAGGTTGGAGACCGAGAAGGTGGCGCCCTCGATCTCGCGCTGCTTGAGCTTGCCGGCGCGGGCGCGTCCGGCCAGGTCGCGCGCCTCGCGGCTGATCTCGCGCACCGGCTTGGTGTCGGCATCGACCACCACCGGCACGATCAGGCCGTCGTCGAGCGCCACGGCGATGCCGATGTTCGCGTGCGCGTGGTAGACGTGCTTGCCGTCCACGTAGGAGCGGTGCGCCTGGGGGTGCTGGATCAGGGCCAGGGCGGAGGCGCGCACGATCAGGTCGTTGACGCTGATCTTGTCGCCGGAGTCGGCGAGGCCGCTGTTGAGCTCGGCGCGCAGCTGCATGGCGCGGGTCATGTCGATCTCGGACTCGACGTAGAAGTGGGGGACGGTCTGCTTGGACTGGGCCATGCGCGTCGCCACGGCCTTCAGCATCGGCGTCAGCTCGCGGATCTCACCCTCGGCCGGAGCGCCCTCGGCGGCTGGGGCGGCGGCGGGTGCCGCCGGCCGGGTCAGCTCGCCGCTCGAGATCAGGCGCTCCACGTCGGCCTTGACGACGCGGCCCTCGGGGCCGCTGCCCCTGCCGGCCATGGCTGCCAGGTCGATGCCGGCCTCGTCGGCCATGCGGCGGGCGATCGGCGAGACGCGCAGCGCGGCCGTGGCGCGGGAGCCGTTGC
>DASUHV010000256.1:0-4398 GCA_036273355.1 Gaiellales bacterium | reverse complement strand
GGATCCGGCTGGTCGATCTCGCGCGCCATCCGATGGCCGTCGAACACGACCTCGGCCAGGATCCGCGGCGCGACGCAGTCTCCGATCCTGTGAACCCGTGGCAGCGTGCCGTCCAGCTCGTGGTAGAGCCCGTCGCGGGAGACCCGCTGGGTGACCAGCACCACGGCGTCGGCCGCGATCGTGAACGGCTCCCCGAACTCGTTCTCGGCGTCCACTTGCCCCGGTTGGATCGCGGCCAGCGTGGTGGCGGGGCGCATCGCCACTCCGGCCGCGTGCAGCCGGCTGCGGGTGAGCACGTCCTCCAGCGTCTCGGCCGCGAACGGCGCGACGGTGTCGTAACCGGTCACCAGCTCCACCTCGTGCCCCTCCCCGGCCAGCAGCTCGGCCAGCCCGGCCGCGGCGAAGTACCCGTCGCCGTCGTACACCACGACCCGCCGGCCCGGCGGCCGCTTGCCCTCCAGCAGCACCTGCTCCGGCGTCAGCACGTGCGGCAGGGCGTCGTCGGCGCCCGGGATCGGCTCGCGCGTGAAGCCGTTGAGCCCGTCGCCGGCCCAGCTCGAGCCGGTGGCAAGCACCACCACGTCGGCGCCCCAGCCGCGGATCTCGTCCGCGTCGAGCCCGCGGCCGGTGGTCAGCTCGATCCCGGGCAGCCGCTTCAGCTGCACCGCCCGGTACGCCACCAGCCGGCCCCACTCCCCCATCCCCGGCAGGCGCGTGATCCAGCCCATCGAGCCGCCCACCATCGCACCCCGGTCGACCAGGTCGACCCGCGCGCCGCGCCGCGCCAGCGTGATCGCACACTCCAGGCCGCTCGGCCCGGCCCCGACCACCAGCGCGCGCAGGGGCTCCGCCAGCGGCGGCACGTGCTCCGGGTGCCATCCCCGCCGGTGCTCCTCGCCGGCGGTCGGATTCTGGGTGCAGCCGATGTGGCGGCGGCTGTCGGCCTTGGAGATGCAGACGTTGCAGCCGATGCACTCGCGGATCTCGTCCACCCTCCCCTGGCGGATCTTCTCGGGCAGATACGGGTCGGAGATCGACGGGCGTGCGGCGCCGATCAGGTCCCAGACGCCGCTTCGGATCACGCTCGCCATCAGGTCGGGATCCGTCATCCGGGCCACACCCACGATCGGCTTGCGCGTCGCCTCGCGCACGCGGGCGGTGCTCTCCAGCTGCCAGCCCTCGCGGTAGAAGCGTGAAGGCCCGGAGTCCAGCGACCACTCGCCGATCGATCCGACCGTCACGTCCCAGAGGTCGACCAGGTGGTCGGCCAGCGACACGAACTCGAGGCCCTCGTCGAGGTCGACGCCCAGCGCGCCACGGCGGTCGACCGCCACCCGGCAGGCCACCGCGCAGTCGTCGCCGACCTCCTCGCGCACCATTTCCAGCGTCTCCAGCCAGAAGCGGGCCCGGTTCGCCAGCGATCCGCCGTATTCGTCCGTGCGGCGGTTGTAGTGGGGCGACAGGAACTGGCCGGGCAGGTAGGTGTGCGCGCCGTACACGTAGACGATGTCGAAGCCGGCAGTGCGCGAGCGCCGCGCCGCCGCCACCCAGTCGTCCTGCACGCGGCGGATGTCGCGCCTGGTCATGGCCCGCGGCACCACCCCCACCGCGAAGTCGCCGGCGATCTGCGACGGCGCAGCCGCCGGCAGCCGCGACTCGCTGTTCTCGCCGTGCGCGCCCGTGTGCGACAGCTCGATCCCGGCCAGCGCGCCCAGCTCGTGCGCCTGCTCGGCGGTCACCGCCAGCATCCGCAGGTCGTGGTCGTCCCACATCCGCGCGGCCACGTACGGCGTCTCGTCGGACTCGGCGCTGATCGTGCAGTACTCGGTGCAGACGGCGGCCCAGCCGCCCTGCGCCTTGACCGCCCGGTGCCGGGCCTGCGACCACGGCTTCTCGACGCCGAACCCGGTGCAGTGGGGCACCTGGTAGAAGCGGTTTCGGAGCGTCTTGGGGCCGATCCGCACCGGCTCGAACAGGATCTCGTGTCGGGGATCGCAGCCCATGTGAGCGAGCGATCCTAGTCGGCATGGCCGGGCTATGCTGACGGCTATGCGACCTCGCATCGAGCTTCTCTGGTGGGAGGGGTGCCCGTCCACCGAGCGCACCCTCGCCGACCTGCGCGCCGCGCTGACCGACCTCGGCCTCGATCCCGGCGCGATCGAGATACGCGAGATGGCGACCGAGCAGCAGGCCGTGGAGGAGCGCTTCCCGGGATCGCCCACGATCCGCATCGAAGGCGTCGACCCCTTCCCGGCCGACGACATGCCCGGCCTCACCTGCCGCATCTACCGCCGCGCCGACGGCCGACCGTCGCCCACCCCCGACCCCGCGCGGCTGCGCGAGGCGCTGGCACAGGCGGTGGCCGCGTGATCGCCACCGCCCACGACTTCGCGCTGCCCGATACCGACGGCCGCGTGCACCGGCTCTCGGAGCTGACCGCGACAGGGCCGGTGGTGGTCGTGTTCACGTGCAACCACTGCCCCTACGCCCTGGCCTGGCACGAGCGGCTGGCCGATGTCGCGCACGACTACGGGTTCCGCGGCGTCCGCACGCTGTTCGTGAACCCCAACGACGGTGAGCGCTACCCGTCCGACTCGCTCGACGCCATGCGGGCGCGGGTGGCCGACGAGGGCTGGACGGTGCCCTACCTCCACGACGAGGCGCAGGAGGTGGCACGGGCCTACGGCGCGCGCACCACACCGGACGTGTTCGTGATCGACGGCGAGATGCGCATCCGCTACCGGGGCGCTCCCGACCAGGACTACGAGGACCCGGCGGCCAACGCGCTGTGGCTGCGCGAGGCGCTCGACGACGTGCTGTCGGGCGTCGAGCTGCGGCGGCCGGAGACGACGCCGGTCGGCTGCAGCATCAAGTGGAAGCCGTGAGCGCGGCCGGCCGCCGGTAGCGGGACAGCGCCGGCAGCAGCAGCTGCATCAGGCCGGCGCCGGCGATGCAGATCAGCCCGCCGGACACGACCGAGAACCGCACCGACGTGAGGCTGGCCACCACGCCCGACTCGACGTCGCCCAGCCGCGGCCCGCTGGTGACCACAGCGATGTGCAGCGATGCCATCCGGCCGCGCATCTGGTCGGGGGTGACCTGCTGCATGATCGTGTTCCGGAAGACGGCGGAGATCACGTCGGCGGCGCCGGCGACCGCCAGCAGCGCCAGCGCCGCCCAGAACAGCGCGCCCGGCATCAGCCCGAAGGCGGCGATCGACCCGCCCCAGACCACAACCGACACCATCACCGCGGCGCCCTGCCGGCGCACGTGCAGCACCCAGCCGCTCGAGACCGCGGCCAGCAGCGCGCCCGCCGCCGGCGCCGCGTAGAGCAGGCCGAGGCCCTCCGGCCCGACGTGGAACGTGGTCGCCGCCAGCGCCGGGAACAGCGCCCGCGGCATGCCGAACACCATCGCGTTCAGATCGACGAGGAAGGTGCCCAGCAGCGCCGGCTGGCGACGGGCAAAGCGCAGGCCGTCCATCAGCGACGACCAGCCCGGCGCGACCGTGCCGCCGACCGGCAGCAGCGTCGGCAGCCCCAGCGCCACCAGCACGGCGATCGCGAACCCGGCCGCCGCCACGACGTAGGTGACCGTGATGCCGAACGCGGCCAGCAGCACGCCGGCCACGGCCGGCCCCGCGATCTGCGAGGTCTGGTCGACGATCTGGTTGAGCGCGGCCGTGCTGGGCACGCGCGCCAGCCCGACCAGGCTCGGGATCACGGCGTTTCGCACCGGCGACTCGACGCTCGAGGCGAAGGCCAGGAGCGCGGCCAGCAGGTACAGAACGGCCAGCGGCGTGTGGCCGGAGGCGGTCAGGAAGGCCAGCAGCACGCAGCCGGCGGCCGAGGTGGACTGGCTGGCCAGCAGCAGCCGCTTGCGGTCGAATGCGTCGGCGATCACGCCGGACGCCAGCGCCCCGACGAGCAGCGGGCCGAGGGCGGCGAGCCCGATCAGGCCCACCTGCAGCGACGACCCGGTCTGGCGGTAGACCTGGTAGGGCAGTGCCACGGCGGCGAACTGCGTGCCGCCCGAGGCCACCAGGTCGCCGACCCAGAGCCTGCGGTATGCGGGGAACTCGCGCAGCGGCGATATGTCCACCCAGAGGCGAGACAGTCGCGAGCGCGGGGCGGCCATGTCCCGAGACTAGCGGGACGTGAGCAGACGGCCCGCGGCTAGATGGTTGATTCCACGGGATCCGAGGCTATGGGCGCAGGACGAGGCGTTCCAGGCGACGGGATCGACCGCAGGGCAGGCTGGATGAAGCCTGTTCAAGGGCGATCGTGGCGTCTGGGACGGCCCAGACCAGTCCAGAGCCGCGTAGCTCGTGGAACCAACCACCTGAACTTCAGGGTCACTCTTAAGTGGTAGGCGCCGGTGCCGATGACGGCGGCATGA
>DASUHV010000255.1:0-3682 GCA_036273355.1 Gaiellales bacterium | reverse complement strand
ACCGATCATGAGATCCGGGTCGCAATCTCAGGCGCGATCTGCCGCTGCACCGGGTACAAGAACATCGTCAGCGCGGTGCGCTGGGCTGCCGAGTACGAGGCCGCGACCGCGAACAGGGAGGGATGAGCATGGCCACCGTCGAGAACCTTCCCAGCCCGTCCACCGAGCGGCCGATCGGCTTTGGCCGGCTCAAGCGCAAGGAGGATGCGCGCTTCATCCGTGGCCAGGGCACCTACCTGGACGACATCAGGCTGCCGGGCATGGTGCACGGCGCGATCCTGCGCAGCCCCTACGCGCACGCCCGGATCGTCTCGATCGACACCTCCCGGGCGCTGGCGCATCCCAACGTTGCCGCCGTCGTCACCGCCAAGGACCTGGAGACGCTGGGCCTGGCCTGGATGCCGACCATCTCGTACGACACGCAGGCCGTGCTGGCGGGCGACAAGGTGCGCTTCCAGGGCCAGGAGGTCGCGTTCGTGATCGCGACCGACGAGTACTCGGCCAACGATGCGCTGCAGCTGATCGACGTCGAGTACGAGCCGCTGCCGGCGATCGTGAATGCGCGCAAGGCGCTCGACCCCGATGCGCCGCTGATCCGCGACGACAAGGCCGGACAGCGTGACAACCTGGCCAGCCCCACCTGGGAGGCGGGCGACGAGGAGGCCACCAACAAGGCCTTTGCCGAGGCCGATACCGTTGTCAGCAGAGACATCATCTACCCGCGCTGCCATCCGGCGCCGCTCGAGACCTGCGGCATCGTCGCCGACTTCGACCCGAAGACCGGCCAGCTCAACATCTGGAACGGCAACCAGGCGCCGCACGCACACCGCACCGTCTACGCGCACGTGGCCGGCCTGGCCGAGCACATGATCCGGATCCGCACCTCGGACATCGGCGGCGGCTTCGGCAACAAGGTGCCGGTCTACCCGGGCTACGTCTGCGCCATCGCGGGCTCGATCGTGGCCGGCGTCCCGGTCAAGTGGATCGAGAATCGCACGGAGAACCTGGTCTCGACCGGCTTCGCGCGCGACTACGTGATGCGCGCGGAGATGTGCTCCAAGGACGGCAAGATCACCGGCCTGAGGGTGGATGTGATCGCCGACCACGGCGCCTTCGACTCGACCGCGCAGCCGACCAAGTTCCCGGCCGGCTTCTTCCACATCGTCTGCGGGTCGTACGACCTGCAGGCCTCGCACGTGAAGGTCAAGGCCGTGTACACCAACAAGGCACCGGGCGGCGTCGCCTACCGCTGCTCGTTCCGGATCACCGAGGCCGTCTACCTGGTGGAGCGGATGGTCGATGCGCTGGCCCTGGAGATGAAGGCCGATCCGATCGACCTGCGGATGCGCAGCTTCATCACGCCCGGGCAGTTCCCGTACGAGACCACCACCGGCTGGACGTATGACTCCGGCAACTACGCCGAGACGATGAAGGTGGCGATGGACATCGCCGGCTACGACGATCTGCGCCGCGAGCAGCGCGAGAAGCGGGAGCGGGGCGAGCTGATGGGGATCGGCGTCGCGTTCTTCACGGAGGGCGTCGGTGCCGGCCCGCGCAAGCACATGGACATCCTCGGACTGGCGATGAACGACGGCGCCGACCTGCGGGTGCACCCGTCCGGCAAGGCCGTCGTCAGCATCAGCGCGCAGACCCAGGGCCAGGGCCACGAGACCACGTTCGCGCAGATCGTGGCCGAGGAGCTGGGCATCCCGCCGGAAGACATCGAGGTGCGGCACGGCGACACCGACAAGTCGCCCTACGGGCTCGGCACCTACGGCAGCCGCTCGACACCGGTGTCGGGCGCGGCCGTCGCCGTGGTCTCGCGCAAGGTGCGCGACAAGGCGCGGCTGATCGCCGCCACGATGCTGGAGACGAGGCCGGAGGACCTGGCCTGGGAGAAGGGTCGCTGGTACGTCAAGGGCGATCCCGAGAAGGGCGCCATGATCGAGGACATCGCGCTGCGCGCCTACAGCGGCGAGCCGATGCCGGAGGGCATGGAGGGCGGCCTCGACGCGCAGGTGATCTACGACCCGCCCAACCTCACCTACCCCTACGGCGCCTACATCGCGGTCGTGGACGTCGATCCCGACACCGCCCAGGTCACGATCAGGCGCTTCATCGCGGTCGACGACTGCGGCGTGCGGATCAACCCGATGATCGTGGACGGCCAGATCCACGGCGGGCTGGCCGAGGGCGTCGGCATCGCGCTGATGGAGCTGCTCAGCTTCGACGAGGAGGGCAACTGCCTGAACTCGTCGTTCATGGACTACCTGATCCCGACCGCCCTCGAATGCCCGGACTTCGAGCTGGGCGAGACGGTCACGCCCTGCCCGCACCATCCGCTCGGTGCCAAGGGGGTCGGCGAGTCGCCCAACGTGGGCTCGCCGCCGGCCATCGTGAACGCGGTGATCGACGCCCTGTACGAGACCCACGGCGTCGACCACATCGACATGCCCTGCACCCCGGCCCGCGTGTGGGCCGCGATGCAAGGGCGGGCGGAGCCGCCACAATGATCACGGCCGCGATGTCGCGGCGGGCCCAGGAGCTCGCCGCCGAACGCGTCCCGTTCGTGACGGCGACGGTGGTGCGCGCGCACGCGCCGACCAGCGTACGGGCGGGCGCGGTGGCGCTGGTGCTGGTCGATGGCACCATCGAGGGCTTCGTCGGCGGCGTCTGCACCGAGCACAGCGTCCGCGCCTACTCGCTGCGGGCGCTCGAGAGCGGGAACGCCATGCTGCTGCGGATCCTGCCCTTCAGCGACCAGGCCGAGGTGCCCGACCACGTTGACGACGACGGCACCGTCACCGTCCAGAACCCGTGCCTGTCCGGAGGCGCGGTGGAGCTGTTCCTGGAGCCGGTGCTGCCGGCGCCCGCCATCCTGGTGGTCGGGGAGACGCCGATCGCCTCCGCCGTGATGCGGCTGGGGGCGGAGGTGGGCTTCGAGATGGTGGCGGTTGACGGCGACCGGGTCGACCAGCACAGCGACGGGATCGCGCTGGTGGTGGCGGCGCACGGGCGCGACGAGATGCACACGCTACGGCGCGGTCTCGAGTCGGGCCTGCCCTACGTGGGCCTGGTGGCCAGCCCCAAGCGCGGCACCGGCGTGCTCGCCGAGCTGCGAGGGGACGGCGTGCCCGACGAGCTGCTGGCCCGGATCGACGTGCCGGCCGGCATCGACATCGGCGCTCGCATGCCGGCCGAGATCGCGCTGTCGATCCTGGCCCGGATCATTGCCGTGCGAAACGGCGGCGCCGCCCCGGTACATCGAGGCGGCGATCCGGCCGAAGCCGGTGAGCCGGCCCCCGGCTCGCCGCGCCTGGCCGTCGACCCGATCTGCGGGATGACGGTGGCGGCCGTGGCCGGCACGCCGTCGCTGACGCGCGACGGCGAGACCTTCTACTTCTGCTGCGACGGCTGCAGGTCCAGGTACGAGGCACAGCACGGGCATGCCCGGCTCGCCGACTGACCGATTCGTGGCCGGGCTGGTGCTCGGCGCCGGCGGCTCCAGCCGCCTGGGCCGGCCCAAGCAGCTGCTGCCCTTCGCGGGCACCACGCTGCTCGGCCACGTCGTGGGCGTGGCCCGGAGCTGCCACTTCGACCAGCTGGTGGTGGCGATCGGCGCCGCCGCGGATGACGTGCGCGGCGCGGTCGACCTGGACGGCGCCGACGTGGTGGTGAACGA
>DASUHV010000254.1:0-4639 GCA_036273355.1 Gaiellales bacterium | reverse complement strand
GCCGTACTCGCCGGCCTGGCGGATCTCGGTGCGGCTCATCGGCCACAGCTGGCCCTGGATCTCGCCGCCCAGGCAGTGCAGCGCCGCAGCCGAGATGATGCCCTCGAACGAGCCGCCGATGCCCACCGCCAGGTGGTCGTTGGTGCCGCGGATGGCGGCGTCGATCGTGGCGGTGATGTCGCCGTCGGCGATCACCTTGATGCGCGCTCCCGCCTCGCGGATCTCGGCGATCAGGTCGTCGTGCCGGGGCCGGTCGAGCACCACCGCGGTGATGTCCCCCACCTGCCGCCCGAACGCCTCGGCGATCGCCTGCAGGTTCTCGGTCACGCCCTGGCGCAGGTCGATCCGGCCCTTCGCGACCGGGCCGACCGCCATCTTCTTCATGTACATGCGCGGCACCCGCGTGATGCCGCCCGGCTCGCATGCGGCCAGGATCGAGAGCGCGCCCACCCCGCCGCGCCCCACCACCGCCGCACCCTCGACCGGGTCGCAGGCCAGCTCCAACTCCATGCCACCGCCGCCCATGGTCGCGCCCGGCGCCAGCGGGTGCCCCTGCTCGCTGCGGCCGATCAGGACCGTGCCGCTGACGGGCAGCGCGTCGATCGCATGCACCATCGCCTCGCTCGCGGCGGTGTCGGCCCCACGCGGGTCACCCCGCCCCAGATAGCGGCCCGCCGCCAGGGCGCTGCGCTCGGTGACCGACGCCAAATCGGTGCAGGGGCAGCGCTCCTCCGACAGCTCCGGCTCCGGCCGCGGCTGCTGCTTGGGGCTACGAGCCTTGGTGGCCATGGCCGGGGGTGCCTCGGTTGCTCATCAGGGTCAGGGTACAGCGCCGGGGGCGGCGGTGGCGCGCTCCAGGATCAGGTCGAGCACCGATCGCAACGCTTCCTCGCCGTCGGTGCCGTCCACGATCGGCACGCCCATGCGCTCCGCCCGGCCCACCAGGTAGTCCTGGATGCGGCGGATCTCCCCGAAGCTGCGCAGGTAGCGATCCAGCGCGCGGACGCCGCCGGTGCTGAAGTCGCGGGCCACGAAGTGCGCCTGGTGCGCCTCCTCGTCCTGGATGGTCAGCAGCACCTGCACGACGGTCGCCGCGCGGTGCTCCGGCACCTCGACCAGCCCCGGCACCAGGTGCACGCCCTCGAGCACCGTCGACAGCCCCTCCAGCACCGCCCGCTCGACCACCGCCGCCGCACCGACCGCCACCTGCTCTGCCTGCTGGATGAACCCGTAGAGCGCGCGATCGTCCTGCTCGGGATCGGGCATCGGCATCTTCAGGCCGGCGCCCGCCTCGAACGAGCTGTAGTGCAGCGCCGGCATCAGGCCGGGCGCGAAGAAGGCCCGCATCACCTGGCGCACCACGTCGGTGGAGGTGATGCGGCTGATGCCCAGCCGGTAGGCCAGCTCCGTCGCCAGCGAGCTCTTGCCGGTGCCGGTGGCGCCCCCCAGCATCAGCACCAGCGGCCGCTCCCGCCGCAGCACCTTCTGCCAGGCCCGGTAGCGCTCGACCGCCGCCGGGCCGTCGGCGCGGCTGAGCACGTCCTCGACGATCGAGTGCAGCTCGGCGAGCGCGATCTCCTCGCTGCCCACCTCCTGCACGGCACGCTCGATGTCGAGCGCCAGCTCGTAGGCGTGCTCGGCCTCCACCCCCGACAGGAACAGGTTGGTGGCCATGCGGCCCTTCGAGAACGGCAGCGGGTGGCCGGTGCCGCGGATGCGGGGCTCACGCTGGTCAGGCACGCAGCGCCACCGCCTCGCTTGCAAGCTCGAGCAGCGCGGCGTCCAGGTCGGGCTCGCCCTCGGCCGGCTCAGGCACGTTGTCGCAGAAGACGACACGCACTCCGTGTTCCGCCGCGAACTCGCAGACCACGTCGATCGCCGCCGCCTTCACCTCGACCAGGAACGTGCCGGCCGCCGCGACGTCGTCCCGCGCCAGCGCCTCGCGCAGCGCCGGCCGGTCGGACAGGGCCGGCACCACCGCAACCACATCGGCCGCGAGCCGCTCGGCCAGGGCGCCCGCCCGCTCGGGCGGCGCGGTCGTGAAGAACGCCACCGGCCCGTCACCCAGCGGCTCCACGGGCGACGGCCGCAGCGTCACCGCCACCGTTGGCCGCCCGGGCGCAACCGCCTCGATCGCCTCGCGGGTGTCGTCGCAGCCGTGCTCGGCCATGGTGATCACGACCAGGTCGCTTCGGAGCACCCCCACCGGCCCCAACCCCGCCGTCAGGGCCGTCGCCGGGCGATGGGCCGACGTGACCAGCACCGTGCGATCGGCGCGGAGCGGCGGCACGGCCGCCCCGGAGCCCTCCAGCAGGATCAGATCGGGGTCGAGCGACCCGGCCAGCCGGGCCGCCTCGGCCACGTTCGAGAGGTACGTGCCGCCCGACAGGCCGCCGCCGCAGCGGCGCGCGCCGACGGTTGCGACGCCCGACAGCACGGCGTCCTCGAGGAAGTCGGAGGCCGCGTGCATCCCGGCTCGCGAGCGCTCCAGCAGCTGCTCGAGGCCGACGGGTCCGTCGGACGGCACCACCAGCTCCGGCTCGGCCGGGCCGCCGCGGCCCATCGCCACCACCACCACGTCGCGGCCGGCCGCGTGCAGCAGCCGCGCCGCGTGCGCCGATACCGCCGTCTTGCCGACCCGCTTGCCGGTGCCGACGATCGCCAGCGCCGGGTGGTCGAGCGGCTCCGCCGCGGGCGGGCGCAGCTCGAAGTCGGCGCCCTCGTAGGCCAGCCCGGCGGCAAGGGCGTTCGCGGCCAGCCACAGCCGCCGCTTCTCGCTCAGCACCGGCTCGTCGGACAGGTCGAGCACGCGGTCGGCGCCGTGGCGGGCGGCCGCCTCCAGCATCGACGAGGCGGCGTCGCCGGACAGCGTCTCCAGCGGCACGCCGTAGTCGGGATCGCCGGCCAGCTTCTCGGTGCCGCCCAGCAACAGCGCCGCGACCACGTCGGCCGACGCGGAAGCCTGCTCGAGCGCGGCCCGCACCACCTGCGGGTAGTGCTCGCCGTCCACCAGCGCGAGCACCCGCGGGCGCATCAGCGGCTCCCACGCTGGGGCGGGTGCTTCTCGTAGGCCAGCGTGCGGGTGGAGAAGCGGATGATCGTCTCGCGGTCGTGGTACGGGTAGCGGCGGTAGATGTCGACCAGGTCGTCGCCGATCTCGACCACGTTGTAACAGGGCCGCGTGTACCCGCGCACGCGCAGCGACGAGACGGTGCCGGCGTTGACAACGAACAGGTCCTCCAGCCGCCAGGCGTAAGGGACGTGCTTGTGCCCCGACAGCACCAGGTTGACCTTGGCGCGCTGCAGCACCTCCAGCGTGTCCCCGGCGTCGTGCACCACGTTGCGCTCGCGGCCGGTGCCGGGGATCGGCAGCAGGTGGTGGTGCAGCACGAACACGCGGAAGTCGGCCTCGGGCTGGAACTGCTCCTCGATCCAGTCGTAGCGGCTGCGCCCCACCACGCCGTGGTCGAGGTCGGGCTCCGACGAGTCGATCGCCACGAACGTGATGCCGTGCTTGCGCAGCACGGTCGAGCGCGGCCCCACCATCTCCTCGAAGTGCACGTAGCCGACGTTGCGCGAGTCGTGGTTGCCGGGGATCGTGATCACGTCCGGGCAGTCCAGCTTGTCAAGGTAGCTGCGGGCCTGCGTGTACTCCTGCTTGTAGCCGAACGTGGTCAGATCGCCGGAGCAGACAACGACGTCGGGCTGCATGTCGTTGATCTCGACGATGGCGCGCTCCAGCAGGTTGGCGACGAAGTACGGCGACCCGCAGTGCAGGTCGGAGAGATGCGCGATCACGAACGGGCGTTCCGCTGTCATAGGGTGGCGATCATAGACCGCGCTGTCCGCCCTGCGAAGTACAGTTTCCAAGCGGAATGCAGGAACAACCTCGGTTCCACGCCTACGCGGGCGACTCTCCGCCGGCCTTCGCCAACGAGGCCGAGCTCGAGTGTGCGCAGATCCTCGATTACCACGGCATCCCCTGGGAATACGAGCCGCACACCTTCACGCTCGACGTCGACGAGGACGGCAAGACGGTCGAGGCGTTCACTCCCGACTTCTACCTGCCCGAGCAGGATCTCTACCTCGAGATCACCACCATGAAGCAATCGCTCGTGACCAAGAAGAACCGCAAGCTGCGCAGGCTGCGCGAGCTGCGCCCGGACGTGCGGGTCAAGCTGTTCTACCGGCGCGACGTCGAGGCCCTAGCCGAGAAGTATGAGCTCGGCGAGGCTTCGTGAGCGTGGCCGCAGAGAACCTGCTGACGCCATCGCCCGGTGAGATCGCCTTCGGAGCGGATCTGATCGCCGGGCGGGTGGACGAGCTGGCCCGTCAGATCAGCGGCGACTACCGCGGCCGCGACCTGGTGCTGGTGACCGTGCTGAAGGGCTCAGCGATCTTCCTGGCCGACCTGTCGCGGCGGCTGACGATCTCGCACCGGCTGGACTTCATCGCGATCTCGGCCTACCGCGGCGCCTCCGCCGGGTCGAGCGGCCGCATCCGGCTGCTGAAGGACATCGACCGGCCGGTGCGCGGCGCGCACGTGCTGATCGTCGAGGACATCGTCGACACCGGCCTCACGCTCAACTACCTGTTCACGACGCTGCGGTTCCGCGGCGCCGAATCCGTCGAGGTGTGC
>DASUHV010000253.1:0-2693 GCA_036273355.1 Gaiellales bacterium | reverse complement strand
CGACGGGATTCGAACCCGCGACCCTCACCTTGGCAAGGTGATGCTCTACCAACTGAGCCACGTCCGCGTCGCGCCCCTTGGGGGTGCGATCAGAACTGTAGCCGATCCTGCCGCTCGCGCAAACTCGGATCGCCTCCCAGTCTCACCTCAAGTTTCCGACATATTCCGCGTAGGCGCATACTCCGGACACGTGCTCCGCGATCTCGCGCAGCGTCCAGGCCGGGTCACGCGGCGCGTCCCATGCATCCGGACCAGCCATTTCGTAGGTCAGCAGGTAGCTACGGGCCAGCCTGCGCAGCCGCGAGGAGGCCTCGTCGAAATCCGGCTCGGTCAGTCGCGCCCAGTCCGAATCCAGCGTGACCAGCCGGCCGTGCCACTCATCGGGCAGCGGCTCGGCGCCGGCCAGCAGCGCGTGCACCTCGTGCAAGTGGTCGATCAGGTGGTCGGTGATCCGGCGCAGCGCCTTGGCCGGCGTCCACACGTTCGGCCGTCCGCCGGCCGTGTCATCGACCGTGCCGACGATCGGCCGGCCGTCCCAGGCGTGCCAGCTCATCGCGATGGACAGGGACTTCTCGACGCCCTCGACGACGAGCCGGGCGGGGTTATCTGTCATCTTTCGATGCTGGTCGAAAAATACTTGAGCTAGCGTCGAAATATGACTGTACCGGCCCAGACCCTTCGACCACTGGTGTACGACGCCGACATCGCGTCGGCCGCGGCGCTGATCGCCGACTCGACCCGGGCCGCGATCCTGCAGGCGCTGCTGCCGGACCGCCCGCTGGCCGCCGGTGAACTGGCCCGGCTAGCCGGGGTGAGCGCGGCGACGGCCAGCTTCCACCTGGGCAAGCTGCTCGAGGGCGGCCTGATCACCGTCATCAGGCAGGGCCGGCACCGCTACTACCGGTTGGCCGGGCACGAGGTCGCGGCGGCGCTGGAGGCCCTCGGCCTGATCAGCCCCGGCCTGCCGGTGCGCAGCCTGCGCCAGTCGCGTGAGGCGGTCGCCCTGGCCGAGGCCAGGACGTGCTACGACCACCTGGCGGGAAGGGCCGGGGTCGAGCTGCTTGACGGCCTGCTCCGCCGCGGCCTGCTCGAGGAGAAATCAGGCCGAACGGACCGAGGTGACACGTCTTCCCATCGCTTCGAAGTCACCGGGGCCGGAGCGATGGAACTCGGCTCGTTCGGCCTGAACCTCCTGCAGATCCGGCGCTCACGCCGGCAGTTCGCGGGGACCTGCATCGACTGGACGCAGCGCCGCAGGCACCTGAACGGCGCGCTGGCCGCGGCGATCACCAGCCGGATGTTCGAGCTCGGCTGGATCGAGCGCGGCCAGGGGAAGGCAGCGCGCCGCCGCAGCGTATGCGTCACCCCGGCCGGGATTGAGGGCCTGGCCAGTACCTTCGGAGTCGATCTTCCCTAAGCTACCGATCATGCGAGATGTGGTGGTAGACGGAAGCGCGCTGACCATAGACGACGTCGTAACGGTGGCACGCGGGCAGGCCCGGGTCAGTCTGGGCGACGACGTGCCGCAGCGAATGGAGGCTAGCCGCTCCGTCGTGGTGGAGGCGCTGCGCGGCGACGCGCCGGTGTACGGGGTGAATACCGGGTTCGGCGCGCTAGCCGACACGCCGGTGGGGGAGGCCGACCTGACCACGCTGCAGGGCGCGATCGTGCGCTCGCACGCTGCAGCCGTCGGCGCGCCGCTGGACGACGAGACCGTCCGGGCGATTCTCCTGCTGCGCGCGCGGACGCTGGCGGCCGGGTACTCGGGCGTACGCGCCGACCTGCCCGCCCGGCTGCTCGAGCTGCTCTCCCTCGACCTGCTGCCGGTCATACCGGGCAAGGGCTCGGTGGGCGCCTCGGGCGACCTGGCTCAGCTCGCGCACTTGGCGCAGCCGCTGATCGGGGAGGGGCGGCTGCGGTCGCCCGGTGATCCTCCGGCCGGGCGCCCGGCCGGCGAGGTGCTGCGCGAGCACGGTCTCGAGCCGCTGACGCTCGCCCCCAAGGAAGGTCTTTCGCTGGTCAACGGGACCGAACCCATGCAGGCTCTGCTGGCCTTCTCGGTGCACGACGCCGCCATGCTTGTGCAGGCGGCCGACGTGGCCTGCGCGCTCTCGGTCGAGGCGCTGCTCGGCACCGACCGGCCCTACGACGAGCGGGTCCAGGTGATCAGGCCGCATCCGGGCCAGCTGGTCAGCGCGGCTAACCTGCGCGGGCTGCTGGCCGGGTCGGGGCTGCTGGCCAGCCACCGGCACAGCAGGCACGCGGTGCAGGACGCCTACTGCCTGCGCTGCGCGCCGCAGGTGCACGGCGCGATCAGGGACGTGCTCACCTTCGCCCGCCAGATCCTCACCACCGAGCTGGGCGCGGTGGTGGACAACCCCGTCATCGTGCCGGACGGCGAGGTCATGACCACCGGGAACTTCCACGGCGAGCCACTCGCGTTCGCCGCCGACATGCTCGCCATGGCCATCGCCGAGCTCGCATCCATCAGCGAGCGTCGCGTGGACCGGATGCTCGACCCCGCGTTCTCCCGCGGCCTGCCGCCGTTCCTCGCCCCCGCGGCCGGCACCAACTCCGGCTTCATGCTGGCCCAGTACACCGCGGCCTCGCTGGTCAGCGAGAACAAGGTGCTCGCCCACCCGGCCAGCGTGGACACCATCCCGACCTCGGGCAAGCAGGAAGACCACGTGTCG
>DASUHV010000252.1:0-2386 GCA_036273355.1 Gaiellales bacterium | reverse complement strand
CGACGCACTACTCCGGGGGAGATACCCGGGACGGCGTCTACAAGATCCGCTCCGCAAACCACCTCAGCGACGCCACCATCACCGTCGGACAGCGGCTGGTGCTGCCGTGAGCTGCGCCGAGATCATCTCGCTGGACGAGTGGCGGAGCCGCCGGTTCCAGCCCGACGACGATCCGCCCGCCGCGCCGCGGCTGCGCGTCGTGGGTGAGGATGAGCCGGAGTCGGGCAACGCGTTCACGCTGGACGCCTTCCTGGCCCGGGCCCGCGTCGTCCTGGCCGAGCACGATCGGCCGCCGCTGCACCTCGTCGGCTGACGGTCAGAGGCCCGGCGACGGGCGACTCCCCTAAACTCGGGCCATGGATCTGGACGTGTTGTTCCTGGGTACCGCGGGTGCCGTGCCGACCGCGCAGCGCGGCCCCGCCGCCTACCTCGTGCGGCGAGGCGGCGAGCGGATCCTGGTCGACTGCGGCGAGGGCACGCAGCGGCAGATGCTGCGATCGTCGGCCGGCCTGGCCGACATCGACCTGGCGCTGATCACGCACTTCCATGCGGACCACGTTCTGGGACTGCCCGGCATGCTGAAGACGTTCGCGCTGCGGGCGCGCGAGGCCCCGCTCACGATCCACGGCCCCACCGGGCTGCGGGCGCTGATCGGCTCGCTCGACCGCGTGATCGGCCGGCTGTCGTATCCGCTGTCGCTGGTCGAGCTCGAGCCGGGGCAGACGCTGCAGCGCGACGGCTACCGGATCGAGCCGTTCGCCACCGACCACCGGGTGGCGAGCCTCGGCTACGCGCTGTGTGAGGACATCAGGCCCGGCCGGTTCGACATGGAGACGGCAACGGCGCTCGGGGTGCCGTTCGGGCCGCTCTGCGGGGAGCTGCAGCACGGACGTCCGGTGACCCTCGAATCGGGAGCGGTCGTGACGCCCGAGCAGGTGGTGGGACCGCCGCGGCCGGGCCGCCGGGTCGTGTTCTCGGGCGACACGCGCCCCTGCGCCGGCACGCGGGAGGCGTCCGCCGCCGCGGACCTGCTGGTGCACGAAGCCACGTTCCTGGAGGAGGAGAGCGAACGGGCGGGGGAGACCGGGCACAGCACCGCGATCCAGGCGGCCCAGCTGGCGCTCGACGCCCAGGTCACGATGCTGGCGCTGACGCACCTGTCCACTCGCTACACGGGGGGACAGATCCGGCGCGAGGCGCGCACGGTGTTCGACCAGACCGTCGTGCCGCGCGACTTCGACGTGATCGAGGTGCCTCTGGCCGAGCGGGGCGCGCCGCGGCTGATCCGCGGCGACGAAGAGCAGGCGGCGGTCGAAGCACCGGCGCCCGCCGGCTGATGGACTTCGCGGCGCTGGCCGGCGGGTACGACGAGCTGCGGCCGGCCGGCGAGAGCTGGCGGGAGCTGGCCGACGTGGAGCTGGCCGAGCTGGGTCCGGCCGCGCGGCTGCTGGACGTGGGATGCGGCACGGGCCGGTTCGCGGTGTTCGCGGCCGAGCGGCTGGGGGCGCGCGTGTGGGGCGTCGACCCGTCGTCGGAGATGCTCGATCAGGCGAGGCGGCGCGGCGGGCGCGGGGTGGGGTGGAAGCAGGCCGCGGCGGAGCACCTTCCCTTCAAGGACGGCTGGTTCGACGCAGCGCACGCGCACCTGGTGATGCACGTAGTCGACGACATCGGGAAGGCGCTGTCCGAGACGGCACGCGTGCTGTGCCCGGGTGGCCGGCTGGTGGTGGTCAGCTTCCGGAGGAAGCACTTCGACCGGTTCCACCTGAACCCGTACTTCCCGACCCTGGCCGGGATCGACCGCGCCCGGTTCCCGGATCCCGCAGCGCTGTCCGCGGCCATCGGCGATGCCGGTTTCCACGACGTGGCAGAACGCGGTCTCCACCAGCAGGTGACACTGGCTCCCGAAGCGGTGCTGGAACGCGTGCGCGGACGCTACATCTCGACCCTGCACCTGCTGGACGAGCGGGACTACCAGCGCGGCCTCGCCCGGCTCGAGCACGACCTGGCCGGCCGCGAGCAGCCGCTCAGCGCCGACCTGTTCTGGTCGGTCACGACCGCCACCCGCGCCTAACGGTGGAACGGGGGGGGTGCCGGGCACCGTCGTTTCACCGTTGACCGATCCGAGGCGGGTTTGCGACGAGCCGTCGGTGGTTCGTGTCGAAGATCGCCACGTTCCATCGGCGACCGGTCACGAGGTGGTCGCGCCGGTGTGACGAGCGTAACGACGGTGCCCGGCACCCCCGTTCCACCGTTAGGTGCGGGTGGCGGTCGTGACCGACCAGAACAGGTCGGCGCTGAGCGGCTGCTCGCGGCCGGCCAGGTCGTGCTCGAGCCGGGCGAGGCCGCGCTGGTAGTCCCGCTCGTCCAGCAGGTGCAGGGTCGA
>DASUHV010000251.1:0-5390 GCA_036273355.1 Gaiellales bacterium | reverse complement strand
GGCGCAGGGCCGTCTTGCACAGGTCGTCGCGGTCGCGTTCTCGCGCCAGCGATTCGCTCGTCATGACCGTGGTTCCACTCATGGTTCCGACCAGCCGCCTGTCGTAGTGCCGGATGGCCTTCAGCCAACGGTGCTCGGCTGGCGTGATGGGCGGCGGCTTGCTGGGGGTGGTGGCCTGATTCGTGACTGCGGTGGCCTGCGAGCTGATCGCCACCCCGCCGGTGCTGCCGCCACAGCCGGCCAGCGCCAGTGCGGCGCACAGTACCGGCAAGGCCATTGCCAATTGCATTCGATGTCCGTACATGATCCGCTCCTTGGAAGAGTCAGCGTGTGTGGCCCGAGCATGCGTCGCGGCGGCCTGGCGCGCATCGGGTGAACCCCTCGACGTTGGGCAGACGCGCTATCGTGGCGGCATGGAGCGGTGGCACATCCCGTCGGTCGAAGCCTCGGGTCGCCGCGAGCCGAAGGTGCTGTTCTCGACACCGGAGTGCAGGGCGGTCGTGATCGACCTCAGCGACGGCGACCAGCTCGGGGACCACAGCGTGCACGAGCGGGCGGTGGTGGAGGTGGTGGCCGGCGAGGTGCAGGTCAGCGCGGGCGGCGAGGAGACGACGTGCGCGGCGGGCACGCTGCTGACGTTCGCTCCGGGCGAACGGCATGCGGTGCGCGCGGCGGGAGGTGCGGCGCGGCTGCTGCTGATGCTGGCGCCGTGGCCCGGCGAGGGGCACTACCGGGACGGCGCGGATGCCGACGCGGCCAGGATGCCGTCACGCGGCAGCGCCGAGCCGATACGCTGACGGCGCTCCAATCAGGGTCTCATCGGCGGTGTAGCGAATTGACGGCGTCCGGGTCTGTATCTGTGACGCTGAAACCAGGAGGATGATTCGATGAGCACGGAGATCAGGAAGAGCGAGCAGGAGTGGCGTGAGCAGCTCACGTCCGACCAGTACCACGTGATGCGCGAAAAGGGCACGGAGCGGCCGTTCACGGGCGCCTACGTCGATGCCAAGCAGGACGGCGTGTACCGGTGCGCCGGCTGCGGGGCGGAGCTGTTCGACTCGAACGCCAAGTTCGACTCGGGAACGGGCTGGCCGAGCTTCTGCGAGCCGGCGAACCGCGCCAACGTGCATCTCGACGTGGACACCAGCTACGGCATGACGCGGACAGAGGTCAGCTGCGCGGCGTGTGGCGGCCATCTCGGGCACGTGTTCGACGACGGGCCGGCCAGCACGGGGAAGCGCTACTGCATCAACTCGGTCGCGCTCGACCTGCAGGAGCGCTGAGCGGGCAGGAGTTCGGCCGCCGCTGCCGAACTGCTGACCTTCGATGGACGGCATCACGGTACGGATCCCGAAGCTCGACCGAACGCAGCGGCTGTGGCTGCGATATCTGATCGCTGACCTGGAGGGGGACAGCGATCGGATGCGGCGGGTCGGGCACCTGCTGGACGAACTGCGCAGCCGGCGCGACTAGATCAGCCCGAGCACGTCGCCCTCCACCAGCGGCGTGGCCGGGTCGGACTCGATCGCGGCGCCGTTAAGCAGCAGGGTTCGGCCCGACAGCTCGGCGGCAAGCGCCGGGGCGAGGCGGAAGGCCTCGCCCAGCGTGGCGGCTCGGACGGGCCCGGCCGGAAGCGTGATCCGCGGCTGCGGCTCGGCCAGGGCCTGCCGGTATGCCTCGTCGGTGTTCAGGTTCCGGAGCGACTCGGGATGCGGAAGCGCGGTCGCATCCAACCGCAGCACGTCGATCCTTTCCAGCAGCAGGCTCACCCGCAGCCGGTCGCAGGCGAGCTGGTGCTCGACCGCAGGCAGCAGATCGGAGCCGTAGACGGCGCAGAGGTGGTGAACGTGGCCGTCGGCGACCGGCACCGCGGCATCATGTTCGCCGCGCGCTGTCGCCAGCGCGAGCACCAGGTCGGGGTGCAGGAACGGCAGGTCGGTGCCCGAGACGAATACGGCCGGAGAGCGGCCCGCCACCGCCCGCAGCCCAGCGGCCATGCCCTCCAGCGGGCCGCGATCAGGTGCCCGGTCGACCACACGTTCGACGCCCGGCAGCGGCGGCAGCTCCTGCCCGTCGGCATGCACGACCACGACCGGATCGGCGACGCGCTGCAGGATCCCGGCGACGCGTCGCACCAGCGCGCCGCCGTGCCAGTCGAGCAGCGCCTTGGGCGCGCCCATCCGGCTCGACCGCCCGCCGACGAGCACGATCGCTCCCAGCCGCGGGGGCTCCCGCGCCGTCACCGCGGGGGCTCCGTGCAACACCCGCGCCTGGCACCCCTGTTGCGCCGAATTCTACGAATTCCGACAATTTGAGGGCCGAAAACTACGATATTCGTAGCCGAGGGGCCGTTTGACTGTCGGAATTCGTGCAACACCGGTGCCAGGCGTGGGTGTTGCACGCGCGCTCAGCCCGCCGCGTTCCGGTGGCTGCGGCGGAGCACCCGCGCGTCGCCGACCCGGCGTGTCACGCCGTGGGAGTCGAGCGCCTCGAGCAGCGCCTGTGCGTAGCGGCGGGAGCAGCTGAGGCGGTCGCGCAGCTGAGCCAGGGTGACCGAGCCGTGCTCGTTCGCAAGCTCCACCGCCGCCGCCTGCGCCTGGTCGAACGCGGCTCGCGTGAAGGCCAGGTCCTTGCCGGCGCGGACGATCCGGCCGGCGTCGGCCAGGTACGCGGCGGCGCCCTGATCCTCCGGCCGCAGCGGCGGCGGAGCGAACGGCGTCTCGGCCAGCCGTCGTTCCAGCTCGTCTGCGCCCGCGTCGGACAGCACGCGAGTGACGGGTGCGGCCGCCGCCTGTTGCCGCTCGGGCTCGCGGCCGCTGCGCGAGGGTGCCGGGTCGATCACCACCCCGCCCGCCACCGTCGTCTGCGGGGCCGTCAGCCGGATCACCACGTGATCGCCCGCCACCGCGGCGATCGGCCGCTGCAGCCGCAGCTGCACCCGCCCGGACTGCCCCGGCTCGATTGCCTCGCCCTCGCGCACCGCCACGCGGGCCGGCGTCTCGGTCGTTGCATGGTGCACCGTGACCCGCTCCCCGCCTCGCAGCGCGTGCGGCGCGTCCGCCAGCACCTCCACCTCGCACTCCAGCCGGTATCCCGCCGTCAGGCTGCCCGGCTCGGCCAGCGTGTCGCCTCGCGCCACCTGGTCGCGGTCGACTCCCACCAGAGCCACCGCCACGCGCTGCCCGGCCGCGGCCGTCTCGACCGGCGTGTCGTGCACCTGCACGCTTCGCACTCGCACCTCACGCCCGCTCGGCATGATCGCCAGCCGGTCACCGGCGCTGACCGTGCCCGACCACAGCGTCCCAGTCACAACCGTGCCGATCCCGCGCAGCGTGAACGACCGGTCGATCGGCAGCCGCACCGGCCCCTCGTGTCTACGCGCATCCGCCAGCGCCGCCACCCTGTCGAGCTCGGCCAGCAGCTCCGGCAGACCCGCTCCGGTTCGTGACGACACCTCCACGATCGGCGCGTCGGCGATCAGCTCCTCCACGCCCATCCGCGCCAGCGCCGCCGTCTCGTCGTCCACCAGGTCTCGCTTGGTCAGCGCCACGACCCCCAGCCGCAGCCCCAGCATCCTCAGGATCGCCGCATGCTCGCGCGTCTGTGGCATCACGCCGTCGTCGCAGGCCACCACCAGCAGGTACATGTCGATCCCCGTCGCCCCCGCCACCATCGTCCGGACGAACCGCTCGTGGCCCGGCACGTCGACCACCGACAGCCTGCGGCCCGACGGCAGCTGCAGCGGCGCGTACCCCAGCTCGATCGAGATGCCGCGCGCCCGTTCCTGAGGCAGCCGGTCGGTGTCGACCCCGGTCAGCGCCGCGATCAGCGCCGTCTTGCCGTGGTCGATGTGGCCGGCCGTGCCCACGGTCAGCGGCGTGTCGGTCACGGGCGGATCAGGTCGCAGTCCTCGTCGCTGAGCGTCCGGCAGTCGAGCAGCACCCGGCCCTCCTGCACCCGCGCGATCACCGGCGGGTCACTTTCCCGCAGCCGCGCCGCCAGCTCGTCCCCGCCCTCCAGCGCACAGGCGAAGCTGTCCAGCTCCAGCAACGGCAGCGCGCCACCTCCCACCTTCGCCGTCGTCGCGGTCAGCTCCCCGCCCAGCCGCCGGCAGAGCCGCTCGGCCCGCTCCCGCACGCGCTCGGCCGGCTCCCCCAGCGACCGCAACACCGGTATCTGAGCCAGCGCCTGCGCCGGATTCCGGTACAGCTCCAGCGTCGCCTCCAGCGCCGCCAGCGACAGCTTGTCGATCCGCATCGCTCGCGCCAGCGGGTGGCGTTTCACCCGTCCCACGGCCGCGGCCGAGCCGACGATGATCCCCGCCTGCGGCCCGCCCAGCAGCTTGTCCCCGGAGAAGCAGACCAGGTCGGCGCCCGCCTCGACGCTGGCCCGCGCGGTGGGCTCGTCCAGCAGATCCGGCAGGTCGAGCAGCGCTCCCGAGCCGAGGTCGTCGATCAGCGCCACCTCTCCGCCTGCCACCTCTGCCAGCTCCGCCAGCCCGGGGTGGGCCGTGAAACCGACGATCCGGAAGTTCGACTGGTGCACCCGCAGGATCGCCCGCGTCTCGGGCGTGATCGCCCTGCGGTAGTCGGCGATACTGGTGCGGTTCGTGGTGCCGACCTCCACCAGCCGCGCGCCGGACTGGGCGAGGATGTCAGGAATCCGGAACCCGTCGCCGATCTCGATCAGCTGGCCACGGCTGATGAGCACCTCCCCGCCGCCCGCCGTCGCCGCGAGGCACAGCAGCACGGCCGCCGCGTTGTTGTTCACGGCCAGCCCCGCCTCCGCGCCCGTCAGGCTCGACAGCAGACCGGAGAGGTGGTCGTGCCGCGAGCCGCGACCTCCCTCCGCCAGGTCGTACTCGAGCGTCGAGTAGCCAGCCGCCACCTCGCGCACCCGCTCGATCGCGACCTCCGCCAGCGGCGCGCGGCCCAGGTTGGTGTGGATGATCACCCCGGTCGCGTTCAGCACGGGACGCAGGCTGGGCGCCCGCCCCAGCCGCCCCGCAGCCGTCTCCAGTAGGCCTTCCTGGTCGGGAACCTCCCCGGCCGCACGTGCTTCCCCCAGCACCGCGCGCAGCGTCTCCACCACCGCCTGCCGCCCGTGCTCCTCGACCAGCGCCTCGCCCGCGCCCGTGCGCAGGAGGGCGTCCACCGAGGGCAGGTCGCGTAGCGGGTTGGCCGTCATGCCCTCGATTGTAGGGTGTGTCCATGGCGACGAGGCGTCCCCCGCTGTACTCGATGCAGGTCGGTCCCCGCCGGCGGCGGCGTCTGCCCGCCGTGTCGCCGCTGCGTGCGGTGCTCGTGATCCTGCTGGTCGCCCTCATCGCTGCCGCCGCCGTCGTCGTCTGGCGGGTGCTGCCGCTGACCGATCGGTCAGCCGGCGTGATC
>DASUHV010000250.1:0-12639 GCA_036273355.1 Gaiellales bacterium | reverse complement strand
GCTGACGCCGCCGTCGGCGACTCGGTGGCCGTGGACGGCTGCTGCCTGACGGTCACCGAGATCGACGGTGTCGTGCTCGCGTTCGACGCCGTGCCCGAGACGCTGCGGCGCACCAACCTGGGGCGCCTGCAGCCGGGCGACGAGGTCAACCTCGAGCCCGCCCTCCGCGCCGGCGACCGCATGGGCGGCCACCTGGTGCAGGGCCACGTCGACGCCGTCGGATCGCTGCGTGACATCGCCGCCGAGGCGGACGCCGTCAACATGACCTTCGCGGCGCCCGAGCAGGTGCTGCGCTACGTGATCGAGAAGGGCTCGATCGCGGTCAACGGCGTCGCACTGACCGTGACCGCGTTCGATGACGAGAGCTTCTCAGTGTCGGTGATTCCGCACACGCTCGCGGTGACCAACCTGGGCCGCCTGACCCCGGGCGACCAGATCAACCTGGAGGCCGACCTGTTCGGCAAGTACGTTGAACGGATGCAGGCCGGCCGAGCGTCACAAACCGGGTGATACGCTGACGGCGATGACCGTGGATGAGACCTACCACAGGCTCTACCCCGACCTCGTGGACTCGCCCTTCGCGACGGTCGAGGAGGCCCTGGACGAGATGCGCGCAGGCCGCATGATCGTGGTCGTCGACTCGCCGGACCGCGAGAACGAGGGCGACCTGGTGATGGCGGCCGACTGCATCACCCCTGACGCCGTCAACTTCATGGCCCGCCATGCCCGTGGGCTGATCTGCCTGGCGCTCACGGCCGAGCGCTGCGACGAGCTGGGCCTGCCGATGATGACCGAGCGCAACCGCACCCAGTTCGGCACCGCCTTCACCGTCTCGATCGAGGCCAGCTCGGGCGTGTCCACCGGCATCTCGGCCGCCGACCGCGCGCACACCATCCAGGTCGCGGTCGACCCGGCGTCGCGGCCGGACGACCTCGTCCAGCCGGGGCACGTGTTCCCCCTGCGCGCGCAGCCCTACGGCGTGCTGGAGCGCACCGGCCAGACCGAGGCCTCCGTCGACCTCGCGCGGCTGGCCGGGTTCTCGCCGGCCGGCGTGATCTGCGAGGTGATGAACGAGGACGGGTCGATGGCGCGGCTGCCCGACCTGATCCCCTACTGCGAGCAGCACGGCCTCAAGATGATCACCGTGGCCGACCTGATCGCCTACCGCCATCGCCGCGAGAAGCTGGTCGAGCGGATCGCGAGCGCCCAGATGCCGACCCGCTACGGCGACTTCGTGTCGCACGGCTATCGCTCGATGATCGACGGCCAGCACCACGTGGCCCTCGTGATGGGCGACGTGCGCGACACCCCGGACGTGCTGGTGCGCGTTCACTCCGAGTGCGTCACCGGCGACGTGTTCCACTCGCTGCGCTGCGACTGCGGCGAGCAGCTGGAGCGGGCGCTGTCGCAGATCGCCCTGGAGGGGCGGGGGGTGCTGCTGTACCTGGCCCAGGAGGGCCGCGGCATCGGCCTGCTCAACAAGCTGCGTGCGTACGAGCTCCAGGAACAGGGGCTGGACACGGTCGACGCCAACATCGCGCTGGGCCTGCCGGTCGATTCGCGCGACTACGGCATGGGCGCCCAGATCCTGGCCGACCTCGGCCTGACCAGCATCCGGGTGATGACCAACAACCCGAAGAAGCTCGTCGGCCTCGAGGGCTACGGCCTCACGGTGACCGAGCAGGTGCCGATCGTGGCCGAGCCCAACTCGGTGAACGCCGAGTACCTGCGCACCAAGGTGGAGCGGATGGGCCACACGATCACCCACCAGGGCCGCCAGCTCGACACGTCCGTGCCCGCCCCGTTCACGGAAGGGCCGTTCGGGCCGTGAGCGAGTTCGGGGTCGGCACCATCGTGGTGCCGGACGGGTGCAACTGGATCGCGGGGCGGCCGCAGTCCGAGCTCGACATCGCGATCGTGGCGTCGCGGTTCAACGCCGACATCGTGCAGAAGCTGCTGGACGGCGCCGTGGCCGAGCTCGAGAGCCGTGGCATCGTGCGCGAGCGCATCACCGTGGTGCTGGTGCCCGGTGCCTGGGAGCTGCCGATCGCCTGCCGGCGGCTGGCCGAGGCCGGCGGGCACCACGCGGTGATCGCGCTGGGCTGCGTGATCCGCGGCGAGACCCCGCACTTCGACTACGTCTGCGCCGAGGCCGCACGCGGCATCACCGATGCGGCCGCGGCCACCGGCGTGCCGGTCGCCTTCGGCGTGGTCACGGCCAACACGCTCGAGCAGGCCGAGGCCCGTTCCGGCGGCGCGCACGGAAACAAGGGCAGCGAGGCGGCGGATGCCGCGGTCGAGATGGCCGAGCTGATGCGCACGCTGCCGCGGCGCAGATAACGCAGATCAGGGGGAACTAGACCCGGCCGGCGCGCGCGTCCGGAAGCGGCGTCAGCACGCCGTCCAGCTGGTCGCGCAGGTGCTCGAAGTCGGGCGGCAGCGACAGGCGCTCGCCGAGGTGCTCGATCGGCTCGTCGGTCGCAAAGCCCGGGCCCAGCGTCGCGATCTCGAACAGCACGCCGGCCGGCTCGCGGAAGTAGATCGACTTGAAGTAGAAGCGGTCGATCACCGGCGTGGGGTGGTAGCCGTCGGCCGCCACCTTGCGCTGCCAGTCCTCGTGCTCGGCCATGCTCGACGCCCAGGCCACGTGGTGCACCGTTCCGGCGCCGGGGATGCCCGGCTCGTCGGGAGCGGGCAGCCGCTCGTAGAACGCTCCGCGGTGCTCACCATGCGCCTCCCAGCGGGAGTCGCCACGCGGCTCGAAGCCGAGCGTCTGCTCCAGCAGCTCGCGCCCGCGCTCCATGTCGGAGGAGTACATGCGCACGCCTCCGAAGCCCTGCAGCGCTAGGTCGTGGGGGATGTCCGCGTTCCATGCCACCAGCGGCGCGTCCGCGCCGGTGAACAGCTCAAGCTCGAGGCCCAGCCCCTCGGGATCGTCGAAGCGCAGGCCGCCGTCGCGGCGCGCCGGCGCCGCGCCCTCGTCGCGGAGCCGCTGCTCCCAGAAGTCCAGAGCCTCCTGCGATCCGACCCGCCACACGATCGAGCTGACCATGCCGCGGCCGGCGCGGCCGGCGCGGGCGCCCGGGTACTCGAAGAAGGTGATGTCCGAGCCGGCGCTGCCGCGCTCGTCGGCGTAGAAGAGGTGGTAGACGGTCGGGTCGTCCTGGTTGACCGTCTTCTTGACCATCCTCAGGCCCAGCACCCGCGTGTAGAAATCGACGTTGCGCGGTGCGTCGGCGGTGATGCACGTGACGTGGTGGATGCCGTCGAGCTTCACGGAGGGCCTCCTTGCCTGTGCGCTGCCGCGCCTAGACCGCTTTGGTGACCCGGCCGCTCTTGAGGCAGCGCGTGCAGACGTAGGCACGGGTCGGCGAACCGTCGAGCAGGATCCGGATCCGCTGCAGGTTGGGCTCGAAGCGTCGCTTTGTGGCGACCATGGAGTGGCTCCGGTTGTTGCCGAAACCGGGCTTCTTTGCACAGATCACGCAGACTCGGGACACGCAGACAATCCTTTCCGGACGGAACCGCGGCAGTATAGCCCGCAACCTGCCCGGGGGACGGCACGTCATACGGACGATGCACCGGGCACAGCTGACCGCCGTTCCCGCGCCTGGCAAGGTGGCGGGCGAACTGATCATCCCCAGCGAGGTGATCGCCCAGATCGTGGGACTGACCGTGCTGGAGTGCTACGGCGTCGTCGGCATGGCCGCGACCAGCCTCAGCCAGGGCGTGGCCCGGCTGCTGTCGCGGGAGCGGATCACCCAGGGCGTGGGCGTGCGCCGCGAGGGCGACCGGCTGGCGATCGACCTCTACGTCGTGGTCGAGTACGGTCTCAACCTGGCCGAGGTTGCCACCAGCGTGCGATCGCGGGTGAAGTACACGGTCGAGAAGCTGACCGGGATCGAGGTGGACACGCTGCAGATCCACATACAGGGTGTGAAGCGCACAACATGACGCCGCTCGAGCGGGCGCTGGCGCTGGCGCGGGGCGGGCAGGGAGCGCTGCAGGTGCATCGGCAGCGGATCAACGACCTGAACGTCTACCCGGTGCCGGACGGCGACACCGGCAGCAACCTGGCGGACACGGTGACGCGGCTCACCCAGGGCCTGGAACAGCTGCCGCCGGATGCCGACCGGCCCACGATCGCACATGCCGCCACCCGGGCGGCGCTGATGGGCGCCCGCGGCAACAGCGGCGTGATCCTGTCGCAGATCGTGCGCGGCTTCGCCGAGGCGCTGGGGGCGGGTGAAGGGCCGGTGGACGCGGGCACGGTGGCGCGGGCGCTGCGCGCGGCCAGCGATGCCGCCTACGGCGCCATCCGCCAACCGGTCGAGGGGACGATGCTGACGGCGATCCGGGCGATGGCGGAGCGGGCCGAATCGGAGCCCGCCGACGCGACCCTCGACGACCTGCTGGCGTCGGTGCTCGAGGCGGGGGACGACGCCGTGGCCCGCACTCAGGAGATGCTGCCGGTGCTGCGCCAGGCACGCGTGGTCGATGCCGGCGCCGCAGGGCTGGTCGAGTACGTGCGGGGCGCGGTCGCGGGCATGCAGCGCCGGGCGCCGGCGGCCTTAGGCGCGCTGGCCGCAGCTCCGCCGCCCAGCCTCGACTCGATCCATCTGCAGCCGTCGCGGTATCGCTACTGCACGAGCTTCCTGGTGGAGGACGAGGGCGTCGACCGCGAGCTGATGGAGTCACTGCTGGAGCCGCTGGGCGACTCGCTGCTGGTGGTCGGCGAGCCGCCGATCCTGAAGGTGCACCTGCACACCGACGACCCCGGCGCCGCCATCTCGTTGGGCGTGGGTGCCGGCGCGGTGGCCGACGTCGAGGTGGCCGACATGCGGGTACAGGTGCGCGACCGCACGCTGCGGCTGCTGGAGGGCCAGGCGGCCCGGCCGGCCGCCTGCGGGCTGGTGGCGGTCGCCGACGGGGACGGCGTCGCGGCCGCCTACCGCGCCGCGGCGCCCGCCGTCGAGCTGGTGGCCGGCGGGCAGTCCGCCAATCCCAGTGCGGGGGAGATCGCCGATGCGATCGCGGGGTCCGGTGGCGAGGGCGTGCTGGTGCTGCCCAACAACCGCAACGTGGTGCTCGCGGCCGAGAACGCGGCCGCCCTCGCCGGCCGGCCGGCTGCGGTGGTGCCATCGCTGTCCCCGGCGGCCGGCCTGGTGCTGGCCGCGCGGTTCGATCCCGACCGGTCGCTGGCCGAGAACGCCGGCGACCTCGCCCAGCTGAACGGGACGCTTCGCTGCGGTGAGGTGGCCGCGGCCGTCCGCGATGCCCTGATGGACGGCGTGGCCGTCACCGCCGGGCAGTACCTGGCGCTGGTCGAGGGCCGTCTGCAGTCGTCACACGGCGACGCCCCGTCGGCGGCTGCGGCGGTGTTGCGTGACCTCGCCCAGGGCGCCGCGGAGCTGACCGTGCTCACGGCCCCCGAGGCGGGCCTGGGTGCGGCCATCGACGCGCTCGCCGGTGACGGCGCTGGTCCTGCTGTGCGCACCGTCGAGGGCGGCGCAGCGGCCTACCCGCTGTTCGCGTGCGCGGCGCCGGGAGCCGAGCTGCTGACGGCCGAGAACACCGCGATCGTGCTCGATTCGACGGCCGACCTGGCCGATCCCGGCAGCCGGCACGGCAACTGGTCGATGGTGCCGCTGACGGTCAACTTCGGCGACGAGACGTTCCACGACTACGTCGACATCGATGCGGCCGAGTTCTACCGGCGGCTGCGCGTGGCACGCCAGCCGCCGCGCACGGCCGCGCCGTCGCCGGGCGAGTGGCAGGAGGCGTTCGAGGCGCTCGCGAGCTACCGGCGGGTGCTGGTGCTCCCGATCTCGAGCCGGCTCTCGGCAAGCTCCCAGACGGCCGAGCTCGCGGCCCGCGCGGTGGATCCCGGTGGCCTGCGGATCACCGTGCTCGAGACCGCGTCGGCCTCGCTGGGCACGCTGGTGCTGGCGGAGGCGCTGCAGCGCAGGCTCGTCCGGGGCCTACCTGAGAATGAGCTGGTGACATGGTTCCAGGCCGCTCGCGAGCGGCTTCACGTCGTGTTCTCGGTGGACACGCTCGAGTACCTGCAACGGGGCGGGCGGATCGGGCGCGCCCAGGCGATGGTCGGCGGAGTGCTGGGCGTGAGGCCGATCCTGACGTTGCGCGACGGCGTGGTTGAGCCGCTGCGCAGGGTGCGGGGCGCGCGGCGTGCGCGTGCCGAGTTCGAGCGGTTCCTGATCGACCACGCAGGCTCCGGCTCGGTGCACGTGGCGGTGGTGCACGCGGAGGCGCCGGAGGCGGCCGAGCAGCTGGTGGAGATGGCGCGGCGGGCCGTCCCGCACGCCGTGATCGACCACGTCGGCGAGCTGGGCGCCGTTGTCGGCACGCACGGCGGGCCCGGCACGCTGGGGCTGGCGGTGCTGTCCGAGCCGTGAGCGTGCGCGCGTTCGCCGGCATCGAGGCCGAGCCGGCATTCACGGAGCCGAAGACGGCGCCGCGCCCGTCCCACCTGCTGGCGCCGGCCGCGGGGGACAAGCGCACCCGCGACCTGCTGGCGGCCCTGCGACCGCGCCCCGTCCTGAACGTGGGCGACCTGCTGGAGGCCGTGCCGTTCCGCCACGACGACTTCCGCGAGCACGGTCTGCTGGCGAACCTGCCGATCGGCGAGGAGGCGACGTTGCTGGTGACCGTCGAGGACGTGCGCGTCCGGCCCACCCGGCGCCGCAACCTGGTGATCGTCGAGGCGCGCGTGCGCGACCAGTCCGGCCCCGGCCTGCTGGTCTGGTTCAACCAGCGCTACCTGGCCAAGCAGCTGAAGCCGGGGATGCGGCTGTCGGTGCGGGGTGAGCGGCGGGGCACGGTCGGCGCCGAGATCGCCGTGCGCCGGCACGAGCTGCTGGGCGCCGACGAGAGCCTCACCCACACCTCAGGCCTGGTGCCCGTCTACCACTCCAGCGAGAAGCTGACCAGCCGCCGCATCGGCGACCTGGTCACGGCCCAGCTGGGCCACGTCGGCGATGCTCCCGACTCGCTGCCCTCGGGGCTGCGCTCCCGCCGCGGCCTGCCGCTGCGGCGCGACGCACTCCTGGCGGCGCACCGCCCGGACACGCTCGATCAGGCCCGCACGGCCGAGCAGCGGCTCGCGTTCGAGGAGCTGTTCCTGCTGCAGGCCGGGCTGATCAGCCACCGCCGGGCGCTGGAGCGGACCACCATCGCCCGTGCGCTGGGGCGGCCCGGCGAGATGATGGATCGCTTCCGCGCGTCGCTGCCGTTCACGCCCACGGCGGCACAGGACCGGGCGATGGCCGAGATCGACGTCGACCTCGATCGCAGCGTGCCCATGCAGCGGCTGCTGCAGGGCGACGTCGGGTCGGGAAAGACGCTGGTGGCCGTGCACGCCCTGCTGCGAGCCGTCGAGCGCGACGGCCAGGGAGCGATGATGGCGCCCACCGAGACGCTCGCCACGCAGCACCTGCTGGGCGTGACGGCCCTGTGCGAGCCGCTGGGCGTGCGGGTGACGCCGCTGGTGCAGGGGATGCCGGCGCGCGAGCGGCGCGCCGCCCTGGGCGTGATCGAGTCGGGCGAGCCGCAGGTGGTGGTGGGCACGCATGCGCTGATCCAGGACGCCGTCGTGTTCGGCCGGCTGGAGGTGGCGGTGGTGGACGAGCAGCACCGGTTCGGCGTGGAGCAGCGCCGCGCGCTCGAGGCCAAGGCGCGCGACTCCGGCCACGCTCCCCACGTGCTGCACATGACGGCCACCCCGATACCGCGCACGCTGGCGCTGACCGTGTACGGCGACCTCGACGTGTCGGTGCTGGACGAGCTGCCGCCGGGCCGCAAGCCGGTGGTCACGCGGCTGGTGCCGCGCGCCCGCCGCGACGAGGTGTTCGCGCGCATGCGCAGGCTGCTGGACGAGGGCCGCCAGGCCTACGTGGTCTGCCCGCTGGTGACCGAGTCGCCGGCCGCGCAGGCGACGGCAGCCGAGAGCGAGGCCGAGCGGCTGCACCAAGGCGACCTGCGTGGGTACTCGGTGGGGGTGATGCACGGCCAGATGCCGACCGCCGAGCGGCGCTCCGTGATGGAGCGGTTCCGGTCGGGCGAGCTGTCGGTGCTGGTCGCGACCACGGTGATCGAGGTGGGCGTGGACGTGCCCAACGCCGTGATCATGGTGATCGAGGAGGCCGACCGGTTCGGGCTGGCGCAGCTGCACCAGCTGCGCGGGCGGGTCGGCCGCGGCGCTCACGAGAGCTTCTGCATCCTCCTGGCCGACCCGCAGAGCGACGACTCGGCGACCCGGCTGCAGGCGATGGTGCGCACCAGCGACGGGTTCGAGCTGGCCGAGGTCGATCTCGAGCTGCGCGGCGAGGGCAGCCTGCTGGCCGCGCGCCAGAGCGGCATCCCCGACCTGCGGCACGCCCGCCTGTCGCGGCACCGCCGCCTGGCCCAGCAGGCGCGGCGCGAGGCCCAGGCGTTCCTGGACGCTGACCCCGGCCTGCAGTCGGCGGAGGCGCAGCTGATGGCGATCGAGGCGCGCCGCATGTTCGGCGACGAGGTCGACTGGCTGACGCGCGCATGAGGATCGTGGCCGGCGAGCGCAAGGGCATGCGCCTCGACGTCCCGGCCGGGCAGGGCACCCGGCCCACCTCCGATCGCCTGCGCGAGTCGCTGTTCTCGATCCTGGGCGACGTGTCGGGCCTGCGGGTGCTGGATCCGTTTGCCGGGAGCGGGGCGCTCGGGCTGGAGGCGCTCTCGCGCGGCGCCGCCCGGGCCGACTTCTGCGAGACGGCCGCACCGGCGCTGCGCGCCCTGCGGGCGAACGTGGAGCGCCTCGGGTATGGCGACCGGGCGGTCGTGCGGCGCCAGGACGCCCGCCGCAGGCTGGCCGCCGATGCCCGCGCCGGCACCGGCTATGAGTTGATCATGCTTGACCCGCCTTATAGGATGCTGACCGCCTTGCAAGAGGACTTTTCCCTGCATCTGCCGCATCTGCTGGTCCCCGGAGGGATCGCCGTGATCGAGAGCCCGACATCTCAACAGCCGCTGGAGCTGCCGCTCCGGATGGACACGACACGCGTGCAGGGCGGCTCCCGGCTGACGGTGTATCTGCATGACTGAGCGGGTGGCCGTCTGCCCCGGCACCTACGACCCGGTCACCGCCGGCCACCTCGACATCATCGAGCGCGCTGCGGAGGTGTTCGACCGGGTGGTGG
Source organism: Gaiellales bacterium (assembly GCA_036273355.1). GTDB lineage: Bacteria > Actinomycetota > Thermoleophilia > Gaiellales > JAICJC01 > JAICYJ01. The sequence goes on along the minus strand of DASUHV010000250.1, from coordinate 3,448 downwards.
TGGGCGTCGTGCGGGCACCGCGGCACAAGCAGACGATGTTCTCGCTGGAGGAGCGGATCGGCTTCATCGAGCAGTCATTGGACGGCCGCGACAACGTGTCGGTGGTCGGTTTCGCGACCCTGGTGGTCGATTTCGCGCGCGAGCACGGTGCCCGTGTGATCGTGAAAGGGCTGCGCGCCGTCAGCGATTTCGAGTGGGAGTTCCAGATGAACCACCTCAACCGGGGACTGGGCCCCGAGATCGAAACGCTCTACATGATGAGCTCGCCCAAGTACAGTTTCCTGTCGTCACGGGGTGTGCGTGAGATCGCCTCGTTCGGCGGCCCCGTGGCAGAGTACGTACCCGAGCAGGTCGCTCGCCGCCTCGCAGAGATGCACGCGGCGGGGGACACCTGACCCGTTGTGAGGAGAGACCGTTGGACGTTTTGGTTCTGATCGACAAACTTGATGAGCTCGTGGCAACCGCGAAGAACGTGCCGATGACCGACCAGGTCCGGATCGACCGCGAGGAGCTGTTCGAGATCATCGATCAGATGCGCTCGACGATCCCCGAGGAGATCAAGCAGGCGCGCTGGATCGTGAAGGAGCGGCAGGAGATGCTGGCCGAGGCCAAGCGCGAGGCCGAGCGCCTGATCGGCGAGGCCCGCGACCAGGCGCAGCGCGAGGCGTCGCAGCAGGAGGTCGTGAAGCTGGCCGAGCGCCAGGCCCACGAGCTCGTGGAGCAGGCCCGCGCCAAGGAGCGCGAGACCCGCCTCGGCGCCGAGGACTACGCCGACGGCATCCTCGAGAACCTCGAGGTCAACCTGGGCAAGTTCCTGGCGGCGGTGCAGCGCGGGCGCGAGCAGCTGGCGTCTCGCGACGGCGAGGGCACGGGGCCGGGCACGGCCGGCTTCGACACGTCGGGCTAGTGCCTGGATCGTCTCCATGATTGACCTGCGCAGCATGCGGCTCGGGCCGGGCGACGTTCGGCACGAGCGGCCGCGCGTGGCGGTGGCGCCGCTCACGATCGCGGGCCAGGAGTACTCCGTGACGCCGGCCGAGCTGGAGCCGCGGCTCGACCTGCAGGCCGCCTCCGGCGGGCTCTACCTGAAGCTGGCGTTCTCGGCGCACGTCGAGGGTCCCTGCTTCCGCTGCCTGGAGCCGGCCGGGATCGACCTCGACGTGCGGTCGTCGGAGTACCACTCGACCGACCCCAACGAGTCCGACCCGGAGCTTCGCTGCGACTACATCGAGGGCGACCAGCTGGACGTCGAGCGCTGGGTGCGCGACGCGCTCGTGTTCGCCCTGCCGGACAAGATCCTCGACCGCCCCGACTGCCCCGGTCTGTGCCCGCGCTGCGGGGTGCGGCTGGACCCGGATGTGGCCCATGACTGCGGCGAACCGGAGCTGGACACCCGCTGGGCGAAGCTCGGTGACCTGCTATAAATCAGCGGCTTATGGCCGTCCCCAAGAAGAAAACCTCCAAGGCCCGCCGCGACAAACGGCGCGCCACGCACTCGATCTCGGCGCCCTCGCTGAGCGTCTGCCCGCACTGCCACCACCCGGTGCGCCCGCATCACGTCTGCGGGAACTGCGGCCAGTACCGCGGGCGCGAGGTGGAGCCGTTGACGGAAGCCGCGCCGGGCGCGTAGTGGGGCGGTAGGTCGATGGCCGAGGTCACCATCGCGCTCGATGCGATGGGGGGTGACCGCGGGCCGGCCGAGCTGGTGGCCGGCGCGCTCGAGGCGGTCGGCGACGGCGTCGGCGTGCTGCTGTGCGGCCGCGCCGCCGAGCTGCAGAGCGAGCTCGACACCCAGGGCAGCGACCCCGATCTCGAGATCGTGGACGCGCCGGACGTGATCGACTACAACGACGAGCCGGCCGCCGCCGTCCGCGCCAAGCCGGGGTCGTCGATGGTGACCGCCTGCCGGATGGTGCGCGAGGGCCGCGCCGCCGGAGCGATCTCGGCTGGATCGACCGGCGCCATGCTGGCGGCCTCGCTGCTGACGATGGGGCGCGTGAAGGGCGTGCACCGGCCAGGCATCGCCGTGCCGCTGCCGGCGCGGGACCGGCCCTGCGTGCTGATCGACGCCGGCGCCAACTCCGAGTCGCGGCCCGAGAACCTGCTGCAGTTCGGCATGATGGGCGCGATCTTCGCCGAGGAGGTGCTGGGCATCGAGGAGCCCTGCGTGGGCCTCTTGTCGGTCGGCGAGGAGTCGTCGAAGGGCACCCCCGAGGTGGTCGAGGCGCACGCCCTGCTGAGCGCGTCCGGGCTTCACTTCGGCGGGAACTGCGAGGGCCGCGACGCGCTCTCCGGGCGGTTCCAGGTGCTGGTGGCCGACGGCTTCGCCGGGAACGTGCTGCTGAAGGGGCTCGAGGGCGCCGGGGTGATGATGATGCGGGAGCTGCGCGACGCCGCCCGCTCCAGCCGCCGGGCCAAGCTGGGCGCGCTGCTGCTGCTACCGGCCCTGCAGGGCATGCGCGACCGCATCGACCCCGAGACATACGGCGGCGCGTACCTGCTGGGCGTGCGCGGCATCTCCGTGATCGCCCACGGCAACAGCAGCCGGCGGGCGATCAGAAACGCCGTGCTGGTGGCCGCCAGGGGCGCCGAGCACGGCATCGTCGACCGCATGGCGCAGCGCGTCGGCGGCGCCGATCCGGGATCCCACTTGCAGGACGGCGATCCTGCCAATACAGTCACGCAGGTTCGGGAGTCGGCGACGGGAGAGACAGCAACATGAATCGTGACGAGGCGCTTGAGCGGGTCCGGGGAATTCTGGTGGAGCAGCTCGGTGTGGACGAGGGTCAGGTGACTGAGGCCGCGTCGTTCCAGGGTGACCTTGACGCCGACTCGCTCGACCTGGTGGAGCTGATCATGGAGCTTGAGGATCAGTTTGGTGTGAAGATCTCTGACGAGGATGCGCAGAAGATCGAGACGGTCGGCCAGGCGGTCGATTACGTCACCTCACACGCCTGAGCAACCGCACGGGAGCGGGCTGAGGCAGCTGATCGAGGCGCTGCCGCCTGAGCCGCGGCGGTCGGTCTTCGCCCACTCGTCGTGGGTCGCCGAGCGCGGGCACTCCTACGAGCGGCTGGAGTTCCTCGGCGACAGCGTGCTGGGGCTGGCGATCACGCGGCACCTGTACGAGCGGTTTCCCGACCGGTCGGAGGGGGAGCTGGCGCGCATGCGCGCGCACGTGGTGTCGCGGGCCAGCTGCGCCGCCGTCGGCCGTGAGCTCGGCCTTGACGAGCTGTTCCTGCGCGAGGCGGCGGGCCCGCCGTCCGACGTGGCCGCGCTGGCTGCGTCGGACACGGTGATCGCCGAGGTGGTCGAGGCCGGCATCGGTGCGTGCTTCCTCGAGGTGGGCCTGGAGCGCGTGGCCAAGGCGGTCGTGGAGGCGTTCGCCGGGCGGGTCGCCTACGCCCTCGACCAGCACGTCGATCACAAGACCGTGCTGCAGGAGGAG
>DASUHV010000249.1:0-22518 GCA_036273355.1 Gaiellales bacterium | reverse complement strand
GTGGCCGGGTTCCTGGGTGTCTCGAACATGGTCTGGGCGACCGTCACCGGGCCCGGCACCGTGCAGCTGCACGAGGGCACCGTCGCCCGCGTGCCCCAGGCGAGCCTGGAGGGCGGGCACAAGGAGCTGCGGATCGGCGTGCGTCCCGAGAAGATGCGGATCGTGGCCAACGGCAGCGGAGACGGTGCCGGCGACGCCAACCGGCTCGATGGCACCGTCAAGGACGTCAGCTATATCGGCGTCAGCACCCAGTACATCATCGAGACCGCGGCCGGCGACGAGCTGACCGTGTTCGCGCAGAACGTGGGCCGTGGCGCAGAGGTCGCACCCGGCCAGAAGGTGGGTGTGCTGTGGGACCCCGAGCACACCTTCGTCATCACCGATACCCGAGAAGTACCTACCCTGGAGGAGCAGCTATGACCAACGAGCCCCGTGGCTCCCGCGCCGACATCGACGCCCTCGCCTTTGCCCGTGGCGCCCTCACCCGGCGAGACTTCATGCGCCGTGTCGGCCTTGCCGGAGGCTCGCTGGCCGCGGCCAACCTGCTGGCCGCCTGCGGCGGTTCGGTCGGCGGCGCCAGCACTCAGAACCCCGGCTCGTCCGCCGCTGCGGTCAAGTACCCGCACACCGTCTCACCCGACTGGAACTGGTCGAACTGGACGCTCTACATCGACGAGAAGAACCACCGCCACCCCTCGATCGACATGTTCGACGCCAAGTACAAGACCCACACGAACTACATCGAGGACATCAACGACAACGAGGAGTTCTTCGGGAAGTTCCAGGCCACGCTGCAGGCCGGCCAGGACATCGGCCGCGACATGGTCACGCTGACCGACTGGATGGCCGGCAAGTGGGTGCAGTTCGGCTACGTCGAGCCGCTCGAGTGGGACATCCTGCCCAACGTCAAGTCGAACCTGCTGCCGACCTACCACGGCCGCTCGATCGACCCCAACGACGAGTTCCTCGTGCCCTGGCAGTCCGGGCTGACCGGCATCGGCTACAACAGCGAGCTGACCGGCCGTGACCTGACCACCGTCAGCGACCTCTGGGATCCCAAGTTCAAGGGCAAGGTCAGCCTGCTGACCGAGATGCGCGACACGTTCGGCCTGGTGATGCTGAACCTGGGGATCGATCCGTCCAAGTGCACGACCGCCGACGCCCAGAAGGCCCACGACGCGATCAAGCCCTACGTCGACAACGGCCAGATCCGCGCCTTCTACGGCAACGACTACTCGAACCACCTGGCCAACGGCGACCTCACGGCCGCGATGGTGTGGTCCGGCGACATGGTGCAGCTGCTGCCCGACAACCCGCACCTCAAGTTCGTGGTGCCGGACGAGGGCTGCATGCTCTGGACCGACAACATGATGATCCCTAAGCACGCGAAGAATCCCTACAACGCGCACCTGTGGATGAACTACTACTACCAGCCCAACATCGCGGCGCTGGTTGAGGACTGGGTCAACTACATCTGCCCGGTGAACGGCGCGGCCGAGGTGCTGAAGGCCGGCGATCCCTCGATCGGCCTTGCGGGCGACCCCAAGGTGGCGGACAACCCGCTGATCTTCCCGCCCAAGTCGACCCTGGACAAGGCGCACGTGTTCAAGTCGCTGTCCGCCGACGAAGAGACCCAGTTCAACACCCTGTTCGCCGACCTGACGGGTACCGCCTAAGCGATGTCCAGGGTATACCGGCTGTTCCGTTCCGCGCCCGCCTACCCCCTGCTGCTGCCTGGCATGGTGTGGCTGGCGATCTTCTTCTTCGTGCCCATGTACTACCTGCTGGACATGTCCCTGCGCACGGGGAACCTGCTGGACGGCTTCAACCAGGTGTACCGGTTCGCCAACTACAGCGACGCGATCCGCGAGAACAAGGAGCAGTTCATCCGCTCGATCATCTACGCCGCCTCGGCCACCGCCCTGGCGTTCTGCATCAGCTATCCGCTGGCCTACGTGATCGCGTTCCGCGGCGGCCGGTACAAGAACTTCCTGCTGATGCTCGTGATCGCGCCCTTCTTCACCAACTACCTGATCCGCACGCTGGCCTGGGAGACGATCCTGGCCGACCACGGCATCGTCACCAGCACGCTGCGGTCGCTGGGCGTGCTGACGGCCACCGACAAGCTCGGGTTCACATCCGGCCAGCGGCTGCTGGCAACGCCGCTGGCGGTGGTCACCGGCATCACGTACAACTACCTGCCGTTCATGACGCTGCCGCTCTACGTCAGCCTCGAGAAGATCGACAAACGGCTGCTCGAGGCCGCGCTCGACCTGTACGCCAACCGCCCGCGGGCGTTCATGAGGGTGACGCTGCCGCTGTCGCTGCCGGGGATATTCGCCGGCACGCTGCTGACGTTCATCCCGGCCATCGGTGACTACATCAACGCCTACCTGCTGGGCTCAACCCAGACCACCATGATCGGCAACGTCATCCAGAGCAAGTTCCTGACGTTCAACGACTACCCGTCGGCCGCGGCGCTCTCGTTCACGCTGATGGCCGGGATCCTGGTGTTCGTGATCATCTACGCCCGCATCCTGGGCACGGAGGACCTGGCCTGATGGCTGCCGGCACCCAGGTCACCCAGGCCACTGGGGCGCAGCAGGATACGGCGCGGCCCCGCAAGGCGCCCAGCCGGTTCTGGGCCAAGGTCCGCTACCAGCTGCTGAACGTCTTCGCCGGCCTGGCCTTCCTGTACCTGCTGGTGCCGATCGCGGTCGTGATCCTGTTCAGCTTCAACGACCCGCCGGGCCGGTTCAACTTCACCTGGCACAAGTTCTCGACCGCCGCCTGGCAGCATCCGTTCGCGACGCCGGGCATCGAGAACGCGGTCGTGCTGTCGCTGAAGATCGCGTTCCTTTCGACCATCATCGCCACCATCCTGGGCACCCTGATGGCGCTGGCGCTGGCCCGCTACAGCTTCCGCGGCCGCAGCGTCACCAACTTCGTGATCTTCCTGCCGATGGCCACGCCCGAGATCGTGATGGGCTCGTCGCTCCTGACGTTGTTCATCTCGGTCAGCTTCAACCGCGGATTCACCACCATCCTGATCGCGCACATCATGTTCAACATCAGCTACGTGGTGGTGACGGTGAAGGCGCGCATCTACGGGTTCGACCGCCGCATGGAGGAAGCGGCCATGGACCTCTACGCCAACGAGCTCACCACGTTCCGCAAGATCACGCTGCCGCTGATCATGCCGGGGGTGCTGGCCGCCGCCCTGCTGGCGTTCGCGCTGTCGATCGACGACTTCGTGATCACCCAGTTCAACGCCGGGCCCGACATCACGTTCCCGCTGTTCATCTACGGCGCCGCCCGCACCGGCGTGCCCGTGCAGGTGAACGTGATCGGCTCGATGATCTTCCTGATCGCGATCGGGCTGATGGCCGTCAACATCCTCTACCAGAACTACCGGGGCAAGCGCGACGCGATCGCGATGAGCGGGGCCGTGCGGAAGGCGCAGCTGGCAGAGGCCGCCTGAGCCCCGGTCACACCTGCAGGTGAACCGTGCGGCCGCCGGCCACCACCAGGTAGCTGCCGGGCGCGAGCGCGCCCAGCGAGACGCGCACAGCCTTTCGCATGGCAAGCTCGATGCAGGCCGTCCCGGGAGGCACGATCGACCCCTCGCGCAGGTCGACTGCGATGGTGGTGCCGTGGCGGGCGACACGCACCGGCGCCAGCGCATAGCACGCCGGCACGCCACCCCACCAGACGGCCCGCGCGTAGGCGCGGCCGCCGCTGACTCCGGCCCGCAGCGCGACGGCGTGCACCGCGCGGGCGTGCGTGACCTGCCCCGCAGCTGCCGGCGCATGTGTCCCGGCCGCGGGGGCCGATCCGCACCCGGCCGCGAGCGCCGCCAGCGTGATCGCGATCACCGTCTTCATGCCCGCTTGGACCGAAGACCGACCGCAACGGTTCCCGGGGTGGCGGTGATTCGGTAGCCTAGGCGCCCCTCATGAGCGACCAGGCCATCGATTACGACGTCGAGTTCCGGGCCGTCACCAAGCGCTTCGGCTCGCTGGTGGCGGTCAACGGCGTCTCGCTGAAGGTGCGCAAGGGCGAGTTCCTCTCGCTGCTGGGGCCGTCCGGCTGCGGCAAGACGACATCGCTGCGCATGATCGCCGGCTTCGAGCAGCCCGACGAGGGAGAGCTCCTGATCGGCGGCTCCGACGCGGTCGGGATCCCGCCCTACCGCCGCGACGTGAACACCGTGTTCCAGCAGTACGCACTGTTCCCGCACATGTCGATCCTGGACAATGTCTGCTACGGCCTGAAGCAGCGCAAGGTGTCCCGGCGCGAGCGCCGCGCCAAGGCCGGCGAGGCGCTGGAGCTGGTGCAGCTGACCGGCCGCGACTCGCACCGGCCGGCGATGCTTTCCGGCGGGCAGCAGCAGCGGGTGGCGCTGGCGCGGGCGCTGGTCATGAACCCCCGGGTGCTGCTGCTGGACGAGCCCCTCGGCGCCCTCGACCTGAAGCTCCGCAAGGAGATGCAGATCGAACTGAAGCGGATCCAGGACCAGGTCGGCATCACGTTCATCTACGTCACCCACGACCAGGAGGAAGCGCTGTCGATGTCCGACCGCGTTGCCGTGATGAGCAACGGGGTGATCGAGCAGCTGGACACGCCGCGCGCCATCTACGACCACCCGCTCACGGCCTTCGTGGCCGACTTCATCGGCGACATGAACTTCCTCGAGGGCCGCGTCGCCGAGTCGGCCGACGGCGGCTACGCCATCGATGCCGGAGAGGGCGTCGTCGTCCGTGCCCGCGGCAACCCGGCCGGCGGCGGGATCGTGCGCGTCGGGATCCGCCCCGAGCGGATCGTCGTCGAGCGCGGCAACGGATCAGGCACCGCCAACAGCGCCCGGTGCGAGGTGCTGACCAAGATGTATCTCGGCGACCAGGTGCAGCTGATCCTGCGCCTGGCGAACGGCAGCGAGTTCGTGGTGCGCGAGCAGCGCACCAGCGCCGCACCCGCCATCGACAGCCTCGAACCGGGCGACACGGCCACTGCCCGCTGGGATGAGGCGGCTCCGCTGCTGATGGCCGACCTGCAACCACAGAAGGATGCCGAATGACCGAGCGTGACCCCGAGCTGAAGATCCTCGCCCCCATCGAGACCCGGCCCCGGCTGGATCGCCTGGAACGGCTGGTGCGCCGCTCCGGCGGCGGGCGGATGACCAGGGCCGAGGCCCTGGGCCTGGGCGGCCTGGCGCTGCTGGCCGCCGCCGGCTGCGGCGGGAAGACCTCGACCGGGGGCGGCGGCGGCGGGGCCTCAAGCAGCGGCGCCACCGACCCGCTGGCCGGTAAGCCGATGGAGAGCAACCTCGTCATCTACAACTGGTCGCAGTACGACGACCCCAGCACGTACAAGAGCTTCAAGACCCAGAACCACGTCGCCATCAAGGAGACGTACTACTCGTCCAACGACGAGCTGCTGGCGAAGCTGCAGGCGGGCGGCACCGGCTACGACATCATCGTGCCCAGCCAGAACGCCGTCGGCGAGCTGGTGCAGCTGGGATCGCTGATGAAGCTGGACAAGGCGCTGATCCCGAATGCGTCGGGCGTCGAGTCGTCCTGGGTGAAGACGGCGTACGACCCGACCGGCGACTACAAGGTGGTCAAGGACTTCGGCGTCACCATGTTCTTCTACAACAACAAGATCGTCACCGAGAAGCCCACCACCATGAAGCAGTTCTACGACCTGCTGCCCAAGTACGGCAAGGTCGGCCGCACCAACCTGATGGACGGCGCCGAAGAGGTCGTGCCGCTGGCGCTGATGGCGCTGGGCCTCGACCCGAACACCGGCGACTCGGCCGACCTCGACAAGGCGAAGAACTTCCTGCTCTCGATCCGCAACGGGGTCACCACGATCGACTCGTCCAACTACATCAACGACGCGTCGGCCGGAAAGATCATCCTCGGGCAGGGCTGGAACGGCGACGTGCGGCGGATCGTCTCGGCGCGGAAGAAGCAGGGCGACATCACCGCCGTGCTGCCGCAGGACACGTCCGAGAAGTGGGCCGACAACTGGTGCATCCCCGCCACCGCGCCCGATCCGGTCGCGGCGCATGCGTGGATCAACCACCTCTGCGACCCGACTGTGGCGGTCAAGGAGATGGAGTACCACAACTACCCGATCCCGATCCAGGCGGCGCTCGACCAGACGCCGGCGGAGCTGAAGAACGATCCGCTGTTCAACGTGCCCACGTCCTACACCGACCACTACAAGTTCATCCTCAACCCGTCGCAGGAGATCGTCAACGCGCGCACGCAGATCTACACGGCGTTCCAGTCGGCCTGATCGAACGTGGCAACCGAGACCATCCAGCCCCCGAAGCGGTCCCCGCGCCGGCGGTCGTTCGCTCCGCGGTACCCGGGCTGGCTGACTGCGCCATCGCTGATCTACTACATGATCTTCTTCCTGGGGCCGCTGGCGATCCTGGTCGTGTTCTCGGTGGCCACGCAGGCCGGGTTCGGCTCGGTCTCCTACACGTTCAGCACCAGCCAGTTCCAGGCGCTGAACGATCCGCTCTACATCAAGGTGTTCCGCCAGACGATGCTGATGGCCGCGGGCGGGACGGCGCTCACGATCGCGATCGGCTACCCGGTCGCCTACTGGATGTCGCGCTACCTGACCCGCTACAAGACGCTGGCGCTGCTGCTCGTGATCGTCCCGTTCTGGACGTCGTTTCTGATCCGCACCTACGCGCTCAAGATCATCCTCGATCCACAGGGCTACCTGGCCCACTTCGTGGAGTGGACGGGCATCAGCAACCAGTTCAACGTGCTCTACACCGGCAAGGCGGTGGCGATCGGCCTCGCCTACAACTACCTGCCGCTGCTGATCCTGCCGGTCTATGCCTCGCTGGAGCGTATGGACTGGAAGCTGGTCGAGGCCGCCACCGACCTGGGCGCGAGCCCGTTCAAGGCCTTCCGCCAGATCACCCTGCCGCTGACGCTGCCGGGGCTGATCACGGGTGCGCTGCTCGTGTTCATCCCGATGTGCGGCGAGTACGTGATCCCCCAGCTGCTTGGTGGCGGGCAGTTCGCATTCGTGGGCACCGTCATCGGCAGCAACTTCCTGGGCGCCCAGAACTGGCCGTTCGGATCGGCGATGGCGATCGCGTTCATGGTGCTGCTGTCGATCTTTGTGGTCATCTACATCGCGTTCGCGACCCGCGAGGAGCAGTTCGGTGCCTAGCCCCGGCACGCCCCGCCGCTCCCGGCACCGGTTCGGAAAGCGCATGTTCACCGGCTGGGCGGTGCTGGTCTACCTGGTCCTGTACCTGCCGATCGTGGTGGTCGTGATCTTCGCCTTCAACCAGCCCACGACCGTTCCCCACGGCGCCAGTCCCTGCAGCGTCGACCCCTCCAGGATGGGCAACGTGACCGTCTGGAACGGCGGCACCACCTGCTGGTTCCACACCGCGCTCAACGATCCCACCTACGTGCCCGCGGTCAAGACCAGCTTCTGGATCGCGTTTCGCGCATCGCTGATCGCGACCGTGCTGGGCACCGCCGCGGCGCTCGCGCTGGCGCGGATGAAGCAGCGCTGGCGGGTGCCCTTCGACGTGCTCGTGTACCTGACCCTGGTGGTGCCCGAGATCGTGATCGCAGTGGCATCGCTGATCTTCTTCGTGCAGGCGCACAACAACCTCAGCATCTTCCCGACGCTGGGAGAGAACACGATCCTGCTCGGCCAGATCGTGTTCAGCGCCTCGCTGGTGATGCTGATCGTGCGCGCCCGCTTCGTGGGCATGGGCAGCTCGCTGGAGGAGGCCAGCTTCGACCTCGGCGGCGGCCCGATCGCGACCTTCCGGCAGGTGACGCTGCCACGGCTGCTACCGGCCGTGATCGCCGGCGCGCTGCTCTCGTTCACGTTCTCGTTCGACGACTACGTGCTGCCGGCGTTCACGAACGGCACCGTCAACACCTGGCCGATCGTGGTCTACTCCGCGGTCCGCTTCGGGGTGACGCCGGCCGTGAACGCCCTCGCCACCATGATGCTCGTGGTGACCGTGACGCTGATCCTGATCACCGGTCTGGTGCTGCGGCGCTCGGGCGCCAGCGACCTCACGGGCGCGCCGCCACCCACCATTCCGTAACCTGAGCGCGCCTGCTGCTGGCTATACTCGCCCGTCGTGCGACTCTTCGGCGAGCATGAGCAGATCGTGGTCTGCACCGACCGCGACAGCGGGCTTCGCGCGATCATCGCAGTCCACGACACCACGCTCGGCCCGGGCCTGGGTGGGATCCGGATGTGGACGTACTCGAGCGACGAGGCGGCGCTGACCGACGTGCTGCGCCTGTCGGAGGGGATGACCTACAAGAACGCGCTGGCCGGCCTCGATCTGGGTGGCGGCAAGACGGTGGTCGTGGGCGACCCCCGCACCGACAAGACCCCCGAGCAGTTCCAGGCGCTGGGTGGATTCATCGACCGGCTGGGCGGCGCCTACCTGGCCGCCGAGGACGTCGGCACCACCACGCAGGACGCCGAGCAGGTGCGCACGCGCACGCGCTACATCACGGGCCTGCCGGTCGAGCAGGGCGGCTCCGGCGATCCCTCGCCGATGACCGCCTGGGGCGTGTTCTGCGGGATCCGCGCCGCGCTGGCGGAAGCCGGGCTGGGAACCGCTTACGACGGCATCCACGTCGCCGTGCAGGGCGCGGGCCACGTCGGCGCCACCCTCGTCCGCCATCTGCTCAATGCCGGCGCCACCGTCACCGTCGCCGACATCCACGCCGACCGGCTGGAGCCGCTGCAGGAGCTGGGCGCGGCGGTGGTCCCGGCCGAGCAGATCCATCAGGTCGAGTGCGACGTCTACTCGCCCTGCGCGCTGGGCGCGGTGATCCGGCCCGAGACGATCGGACGGCTGCGGTGCCGGGTGATCGCGGGGGCCGCCAACAACCAGCTGTCCGACGCTGCGATGGGCGACGAGCTGAAGCAGCGCGGCGTGGTCTACGCGCCGGACTTCGCGATCAACGCCGGCGGCGTGATCAACATCGGCGAGGAGCTGGGCGGCCGGGTGTACGACGCTGACCGGGCAAGGCAGAGCGTCGAGCGGATCGAGCAGACGCTGGGAGACGTGTTCGAGCGGTCGCGCCGCGACGGCGTGGCGCCCCACCGCGCCGCCGAGCAGATGGCCCGGGACCGCATCAGCGCGGCCAGGGTCGCCACCGCCACCCGGTGATCCCGCTTCGCGACACCGTCCCCACCCGGCACCGGCCGGTGGTGACGCTGACGCTGATCGCCATCAACGTGGCCGTGTTCCTGGTCGAGCTGATGGCGCCCCAGCAGCACCTGCCGACCACCCGCGGCCAGGTGTTCGCCGTGGACGGCCAGAGCGCCATCACGGCCGAGTACGGGTTCGTGCCCTGCGAGGTGCGCGGCTCCTGCCCGCTCGGCGACGACACCGTCGACTTCGGCGCCAACGCGCCCTTCCGCGTGCACCACGTGCCGGTGGTGGCGACGGTGTTCACGTCGATGTTCCTGCACGCCGGCTGGGCCCACCTCGGCTTCAACATGCTGTTCCTGTGGGTGTTCGGCAGCAAGGTCGAGGACCGGCTGGGACGGGCGCGCTTCCTGATCTTCTACCTGCTGGGCGGCGTGGCTGCGCTGGGCCTGCAGTGGGTGGCCGACCCCGGCAGCGCCGTTGCCACCATCGGCGCGTCGGGCGCGATCGCGGCCGTGCTGGCCGGCTACCTGCTGCTGTATCCGCGGGCGCTGATCCTGACGCTGGTCGGCTGGATCCCGATCCCGCTGCCAGCGATGGTGTTCCTGCTGATCTGGATCCTGCTGCAGCTGGCGGGGGCCGCCGGGACGATCGGCCAGGCGGCCGGCGGAGGCGACGGCATCGCCTACATGGCGCACGTGGGCGGGTTCGCGTTCGGGCTGCTGGCGATCAGGCGGTTCGACCCGGGGCCGCGAGGGGCGGCCTGAGCCGTCTCAGCCGGTGGCGCCGACGCCGAACGCCTGCATCGTCAACACCACGCGGTCGGAGCGCAGCACGGCGTTGGGGTGCAGGCGGTGCGCGGGCAGGTCGCGCGGATCGTCGCCGCGGCGCCCCTCGTCGACCGACACGGTCTGCTCGTAGAGATCGAGCCGCACCTCGTACTCGTACCAGGAGATGTCCCAGGCCACGCAGATCGAGACCACGCGCGGCAGCTCGCAGCCGTCGACCGCCACGTTCACGAGCGGGTCGCCGAGGCTGCGCGAGATCGACACCACCCGCTCGACGTGGGGCGAGCGGTTGAACGCCTCCAGCGCCATCCGCCGCACCTGCCGGGCGTCGCCCTCGGTGCGCCGCGCCTCGGCCAGTTCGCCGTAGCGGCGCCGCTCGTGCTCCAGCTCCTGCTCCAGCTGCCCGACCCGGCTCTCCAGCCGCTCCACCATCGCCGTCTGCTCGTCCAGCCGGGCGCCGACCTGGTGGTGCTTGGCGATCTCGGCACGGTGCGCGGCCTCCGCCTGAGCGGCGCGCTCATCGCTGCGGCGCTTCTCGTCGGCCATGCCGCGCAGCTCGCGGTCGCGCCGGCGCATCTCGTTGGAGAGATCCTTCATCTCGCGCTTGACCGTCCGCAGCTCGCCGGCCTGCTGCTCGGCCTTGGCGAGCGCGCTGCGCACCTGGTCGAGGTCGAACTCGACCGACTGCAGCTGGCCGCGCAGCCGGTCGATCAGTCCCTCGCGCTCGCGCAGGGCGTGATCGCGCGGGGGGTTCGCGTGCACGGCCACGATCGGGCGCCCGTCTGCGCGCCAGCCCCGGCGGTCGGCCTGCTCGTAGCAGAGCGGGCACACCTTCAGGAACCGCTTGGACGCCGGGTCCTGGTACAGGCGCGCAGGCTCGCCAACCAGAAGGTGGCGCCTGCAGAGAGCGCAGCTTGCGGTGTTCTCGGCGATGCTGGTCAAATCCGTCCTCCGCCCCTCGAGCGGACCTGGGAGCATACCGCGGTCGGGGAGGTCGCGGCGGACCGACGGCGAAGATGGCGTGTTGGACGGTCGGCGGGCGCGTTCAGCAGCCGGCGGGGATGGTCGCAGCTGCACCGTCGGCCGCGCCGGCCGCCACGGCGGACGGATCGGTGTCGATGTTCAACTGCACGATGCCCGCCTGCCGGGCCACCACCTCGGTCATGCCGTTGGCCGCCGGGCGCACGCAGGCGCCGACCGGGGTCGGCTGGCGGTAGGGGCTGTAGCGCACGCGCACCATGTAGCTACCGGGGCCCGACACCGACAGCACCACGCGCTGCTGGCCGAGGTAGGTGAGCGTCGCCCGCCGGCCGGGCGGCGCCGTCACGATCGGCGTCGGGTGCGGGAGCGCGTAGAAGGTCCAGTGCGGCGAGCTTGAGACGACCCGCAGGCCGGACACGCCGGTCCGCAGCAGCTGCGCCTCGCGCTCGGAGCTGTAGTCGAGCGGCGCGTCGGGCAGCATCACATAGCGGACACCCAGAGAGCGCATCCAGGCCCGGAACATGGCCGGCGTCATCTCGTCGTTGTAGAGCGAGCCGTTCTGCGGGAAGTCCTCCTGCCGGAACCATCCGCGCGCCAGCGGCACGCGCCACTTGGCGACGTAGTACGCCTCCCAGTGGCCCCACGTGGAGACGGCGTCGACCCGGTAGCCGGCGATCTGGGCGCGGTGCTCCTCGACGAACTGCCTGGCCGGGCGCCAGTAGCTGGCCGCCGCCGCCGGGTTCTCGTAGGCCGAGTAGGCATCGCGCATCTTCGGCGCCACCTGCAGCGCCACCGCGGCTGCGATCAGCGGGAACACCAGCAGCCGCGATCGGCGCGGGTTCAGGTTCGCCGTCAGCCACAGCATCGGCGCCCCGGCGATCGCGAACAGGCGGCTGGGATTCGAGCCGATCGGGCCCTTCAGCAGGAACGCGAACAGGTTCAGCGCCAGGTAGGCGACGAACATCGCCCGCATCGAGCGGGTGGGCGCGGCGGTGCCGGCGATCCAGAGACCGACCAGAGAGAACACGAGCACGATCAGCGCGTCCCACAGGTCGTACGGGTACCAGCCCTGGCTGGGGAACGCGCGCTGCAGCAGCACGCCCACGATGAACACGGCCAGCACGATGCCGAAGGCCGCGCGGTTGGAGCGAAGCGCACCCAGCGGCTGGGCCTTGCCCAGCAGCACCCCGGCCAGAACCGCGCACAGCAGCGAGAACGACAGTGGGCTGAAGGCGAGCGTGACCAGCACTGCGAGGCCGAACCAGATCCGCCGGCGGCGCTGCAGCAGCGCCAGGGCCAGCAGCGACGAGGCTACTCCGGCCAGGAACGGGTACGTGCCGCCGACCATCATGATGAAGGGCGCGGTGATGGCGAACGTGATGCTGGGGCCGCGTGCGGCCGACGCCCACTCGCGGCTGCAGACCAGCGCGAAGCAGCCGCCCATCAGGGCCGACGCCGGGAGCAGCACGCCCAGCTGCCCGACCTGCGCTGCGACCGCGTAGTAGAGCATGCTGTAGTTGACGAACTCGTAGCGGCCGGCGTACCAGTAGTTGTTGTAGATGTCGAAGCCGCCGTGGCTGAACAGCCAGGTCTGGAACAGGTGCGACGGCGCGTCGATGCCGGGGCTCGTGAACACCCACAGCAGCAGCGTCACCGAGGCGGACAGGCCGGCGCAGGCAAGCGGCAGCACGTAGCGGCGCGGGAGGGCGGGCACGACCACACCCGAACCATACCCGCCGACCCCCATGCGGCATGTGGGGCGGGGCCTATGAAGCGGCACCGGGACGGGTGTGCGACTTATGGTGGTTGACAGGTTGCGCGGACTTTGTGAGTATTGGCGCAACTCAGCGGTCAAGGAGGCTCCCATGCGGCGCACTATCCTCAGCGCTGGTTTCGCCATCGGAATGCTGCTGGCGGTCGCGGCTCCTGCCAGCGCGACCGCGCCCGACCGAGAGTTCGACAGCTTCTCGTTCTCAGATAGCGCGGATTGCGGCAGCTTCACCGATGACTACGCCGGCACGGTGACGATCAGGACAACGACGTTCTTCGACGCGGACGGCAACCCGATCATGGTTCGTCGCAAGTTCTTGCAACGCGAGACGGACACCAACTCCGAGACCGGCACGAGCGTTCGCGTGAAGGGCTCGTACACCGAGTCGATTGACCTGCCTACCGGTATTCGGCGAACCACAGGCCAGGTGTTCATGGGCGTCGGCGGAAAGGGCGCGAACGTCATCCACGACACCGGCCTGGTCATCTTCAATGACATCACCAGCGAGGTGATCAAGGTGGCGGGCCCGCATACGGTGCTTGAGGGCGGCAACGAGCCGTTCTGCCAGGCGCTGAGCTGATCGCCGCGGGTATGGAGCGGATCGGGATCGAACCGACGACCTTCTGGTTGCAAACCAGATGCTCTCCCAACTGAGCTACCGCCCCGGGCCCTTTCAGTCTACCGTGAGCGGCCCCTCCGGCCCTCTTGACTGATTGATCAGTCAGCCACTAGTGTGCCCGCACCATGCTCCGGACGCGAACCATGCTCATGGCGCTCGCGCTGCTGGCCGCCATCTGCGGCGGCTGCGGCGGTAGCAGCAGCAGCCCGGGCACGAGCGCCAGCGGCAAGAACACGATCCTGCGGATCGGCACCACCTACTACATCGACTCTCTGAACCCGCTGCTCGCCTACGAGCCGCAGGCCTCGAACGCATTCACGATGATCTACCCGCAGCTCGTCCAGTACGGCCCGGGCCTCAAGATCGCCCCCGACTGGGCCACGAGCTGGGAGGAGTCGAAGGACGGTCTCACGTGGACGTTCCACCTCAAGCCGGGCGGCAAGTGGAGCGACGGGGTGCCGCTGACGGCCGCGGACGCGGTGTGGTGGGTGAACACCATCTTCAAGTACCAGAACGGCGCCACGTCCTACCTGGCCGGTGAGCTGGCGGGCCTCAAGAAGATCGCCGCCCCCGACCCCAACACGCTGGTGCTTACCTACAAGAAGCCGGTGCCCTCGGCGCTCGCGAACCTCGAGCAGTTCTACTTCATGCCCAAGCACGTCTGGTCGAAGTACACCGGCAACGACGGCAAGGACATGAAGTCGTTCAACCCCGAGCAGCACCTGCCGGTCGTGTCGGGTGGCCCCTACACGATCACGCAGTTCCAGGAGAAGGGCACGACCGTCTTCAAGCCCAACCCGTACTTCTACGGGCCCAAGAGCCACGTCGCCGCCGTTGCCCTCACCTACTACACGAACGCCACCTCGATGATCGCTGACCTCGAGCAGAACCAGCTCGACTTCATCGACGCCACGCCCTACACGGCCGCCGATTCGATGAAGGGCAAGAGCAACATCACCGTCTCGATCGCTCCCGGCAGCGAGGTCACCAACCTCGGCATCAACTCCAACCCGGTCAAGCCCAAGAACCGCGAGCTGCTCGACCCGCGCGTGAAGGAAGCGCTCGAGTACGCGATCCCGCGCCAGGAGCTGATCGACGTCGTCTACGGCGGCCACGCCCAGCCCTGGGCCAACATCATGTCCGCCTGGTCGGGGCCGTCCGGCTGGCTGAACCCGGACGTGAAGCCGCTGCCCTACGACATCGCCAAGGCCAATCAGATCCTCGACCAGCTCGGCTACGCGCGCGGCTCGAACGGCACCCGGGTGGCGCCCGCCACCACCGGCCAGTACGCCCAGCCGGCCCATCCGATGAGCTACAACGTGATCGTCCCCAACGACCTCGACTTCAACGGCGACCGGCAGTTCTCGGTGCTGGCGGCCGCCTTCGCCAAGGTCGGCGTGCAGCTGCACGAGATCGCCGGCGGCGACGTGTCGCAGGCGTACGACCTGATCACCGCTCCCAACTACACCTACAAGAACGCCGACATGTTCACGTGGTACTGGCACCCCTACATCGACCCCAACTACAACCTGTCGGTGGTGACACGGGCGCAGTGGGGGAACAGCAGCGACACCGGCTTCGACGACCCCACGTACGACGCCATGTGGCGTAGGCAGGCGGGGCTGGTCAGCTTCAAGCAGCGGCAGCAGCTGGTCTGGCAGATGGAGGCGTACCTCGCGCAGAAGCGGCCCTACATCCAGCTCGTGGACACCGACGTGATCACGGCCCACTCCAACTCCTGGACCGGGTTCGATCCGCAGCTGTGGGGCTACTGCAAGTGCTTCTACACGAGCCCGCACCCGACCGGATGACCGGCCCCTTTCGGGGGCCCGGCGGCTGGCTGCGCTGCCAGCTGCACTCGCACACCACCAACTCCGACGGCGACGCCACGCCGCAAGGGTTGGTCGACCACTACGCCCGGGCCGGCTTCGACGTGCTGGCGATCACCGACCACTGGCACGCGACCTCCCACGAGCACAACCGGGTGACGGTGATCGCCTCCAGCGAGCTGTCCGCCCGCGTGCCGGAAGCGGAGCTGGAGGAGGCCGAGGTGCTGGCGATCGGCGCCGGCGTGGTGCCCGAGCGCCGCGAGCATTTCGCCACGGTCGAGCAGTGCGCTGCCTGGGTCAGGGAGCAGGGAGGCGTGCCGTTCCTCGCCCACCCCTACTGGAGCGGCCTCTCGACGCACCACGTGCTCGACGCGCCCAGCCTGGCCGGGATCGAGCTGTACAACGGCGGCAGCGAGCTTGCCAACGGCAACGGGCTGTCGGACGAGCTGTGGGACCTCGTCAGCCACGCCGGCCGCACCTGCACCGGGGTGGCCACCGACGACTGCCACTACCCCGGCCACGACAGCCTGCTGGCCTGGACGATGGTGCGGGCGGAGTCGCGCGACCAGGCGGCGGTGCTGGAGGCGCTGAACACGGGCCGGTTCTACGGCTCCAGCGGCGCGCTACTGCACGACGTGCGGGTCGGGCCCGATGCGATCGAGGTCGAGTGCTCGCCGGCCGTGGCCGTGACGCTGCGATCAGGCCCCTGGGACGGGGGCCGTGTCAACGCGGATCCGCGGCGCATGAACTGGCGCGGCGAGCCGCTTTCGCGCAGCCCACAGGGGCTGATCACGGCCGCCCGCTTCCGGCTCCCGGAGCGCTGGCCGTGGGCGCGGGTGGACGTCGCGGCCGCCGACGGAGGGCGCGCCTGGACGAACCCAGAGCCGGTGGCGCTCGATCCCGACCCGTCGGACGAGGGCGGCTGGCTGCCGGATCGCTGACGGGGAACCGTCCCCAGGCGCTGAGCACGCCCAACACCGGTGCTCAAGCCCGGGAGCCTGCACGCCGATGCCTTTCTCGATGGCTCTGCCCGACCCACGCCGTGCGCCCGTGCGCGCGAAGGGCGCCGCCTCCTCCGGAGCGCGGTGGATCGACCGATGGCTGGCAACGGTCGCCGACCTGGCCACGCTGAAGGACTCGCACCCGATGCTGGACGCGGTGATCGACGAGATCGACGGCCGCATGATCCGCATCGGCGACCACTGGCTGGCCGACTTCGCCTCCTGCAACTACCTCGGGTTCGACCTCGACCGCGACATCATCGAGTCGGTGCCGGCGTACCTGGACGCCTGGGGCACGCACCCCAGCTGGTCGCGGCTGCTGGGGTCGCCCGTCCTGTACGAGCAGATCGAGGCGCGGCTGACGGAGCTGCTCGGCTGCGAGGACGCGCTGGTGCTGCCGACCATCACCCACATCCACACGTCGGTGATCCCGGTACTCGCGGGCTCCGGCACGATCCTGCTGGACAGCCGCGCACACAAGACCATCTACGACGGCTGCCAGGTGGCCCGCAGCCACGGTGCCACCGTCCGCCGCTTCCGGTTCGAGGATCCCGGCCACGTCGACCAGCTGCTGCGCGAGAGCAGCGCCCACCCGCGCATCATCTGCATGGACGGCGTCAACAGCATGACCGGCAACGCGCCCGACCTGCGTGAGTTCGCTCGGGTGGCGCGCGAGCACGACGCGCTGCTGTACGTCGACGACGCCCATGGCTTCGGCGTGATCGGCGAGCGGCGCCCGGACGAGCTGTGCAGCTACGGCTCCCGCGGCAACAGCCTGGTGCGCCACGCGGACGAGACGTACGAGAACCTGATCCTTGTGGGCGGCTTCTCGAAGGCGTACTCGTCACTGCTGGCCTTCATCGCCTGCCCCACCGCGGTCAAGAACATGCTGAAGGTGGCCGCCCCGCCCTACCTCTACTCGGGGCCGTCCCCGGTCGCGTCGCTGGCCACCGTGCTGTCCGGCTTCGACGTGAACGAGGCGCGCGGCGACCTGCTGCGGGCCTCGATCAACCACAAGACCGCGCGCGTGCTGGACTGCCTGAAGCGGCTGGGCGCGCACACACCGAACCATTCCGGGTTCCCGGTGATCGAGGTGCCGCTGGCCGACCATGAGCAGATCGGCGTGGTCGGGCGGATGTTGTTCGACCGCGGCATCTACGTGACGCTGGCCGCCTACCCGCTGGTGCCGCGCGACGAGGTCGGCTTCCGCGTGCAGATGACGGCGGCGAACACCGACGCCGAGATCGACCGGCTGATCCTGGCTCTGACCGACCTCGCGGAGCGCGGGTACCTGCAGACCGGGACGGCCGTCCAGGAGCGTGCCGCATGACCGCCGTCGCCGCCCGCATCCGCAGGCCGGCGCTGTGGATGGTGTATCCGGCCCTCGGCGCACTGGTCTGCCTGCTCTACGCCTTCGTGCCGCCGATCGCGGGCAACGGGTTCGTCGTGCCGGGCGTCGGCCTGTCCTGCTCGGTCGCGATCATCTGGGGCACCCGCCGCAACAAGCCGGACGCGGCCTGGGCGTGGTACCTGTTCGCGCTCGGGCAGTTCATGTTCGCGATGGGCGACGCGTACACGTACATCTACCCGCGCGTGTTCGGTGCGGACGTGCCCTTCCCGTCGTGGGGCGACGCCATCTACCTGTCGCTCTACCCGGCGCTGTTCGGGGGCATCTTCATCCTCGCCCGGCGGCGAAACCCGTCCGGCGAGTGGGCGTCGCTGATCGACTCGCTGATCCTGACGATCGGCCTCGGCCTGATCTCGTGGCTGGTGCTGATCTCGCCGGTGATCCACGACGACAGCCAGACGCAGCTGGCCCGGATCGTCTCGATTGCCTACCCCACGGCCGACATCCTGCTGCTGGCCGGCGCGCTGCGCCTGGCGGTCGATAACGGCAAGCGCCAGCCCGCCTTCTACCTGTTGTTCTGCAGCATCACGACGCTGCTTGTGACCGACTTCATCTACGGCGTGATGCTGAACAACGGCACCTACAACGGCCAGGTGCTGCTCGACATCGGCTGGATCTCCTACTACCTGCTCTGGGGCACCTCGGCGCTGCACCCGTCGATGCGCACCCTCGAGGAGCCGGTGCCGGAGAAGGAGACGAGCCTGTCCTGGCAGCGGCTGGGCGTGCTCACGGTCGCCTCGCTGATCGCTCCCGGCCTGCAGGTGCTGCTCGGCGGCAACGATGCCGGCGTCGACGTGCTGGTCATGATCGCCGCCTCGATCGGCCTGTTCCTGCTGGTCGTGGCGCGCATGGCGGTGCTGGTCGTGCAGCAGGAGCGCTCGGTGGAACGCGAACGTGCGCTGCGCGAGGCGGGGACCGCCCTGGTCGGCGCGGCCGGCCGGGCCGACATCGGCGCGGCCGCGCTGTCGGCCACGCGCACGCTGGCCGGTGCCGGCTACTCGGCGCGGCTGTGCCTGCTGACCGGCGAGCAGCTGGAGCTGATCGGGCTGGCGCTGACCGGCGGCACCCTGCTCTCCCGCGGCACCACGCAGCGGCTGCTGCTGGCGGCCTCGATCCCGACCGCGACCGAGCTGCCCGAGGAGGTCTACCACGAGCTGCTGTTCTCGGAGCGCCCGCGCACGGCGCACGTGCTCTCGCTGGAGGTGCGCGACGAAGCGCGCGGCGTGCTGCTGGCCGCCGGCCCCGGCAACCTGTCCGGCAGCCAGCGGGCGGCGCTGCAGTCGCTCGCGACCAGCGTCTCGCTCGCACTCGAGGGAGCGGCGCTGACGGAGGATCTGCACCGCCGCGAGAGCGAGGCCCGCTTCAGCTCGCTGGTGGCGCGCTCGAGCGACCTGATCACGGTGGTCGCGGCCGACGGCACGGTGCTCTACCAGAGCCCGTCGATCGAGCGCGTGCTGGGCTACGCCGCCGACGAGGTGATCGGCACCCGCTTCGACGACCTGATGGACGACCACGAGCGAGGGCGGCTGCTGGCGGTGCTGTCGTCCAAGAACAAGCAGCCCGACTCCGGCCCCGAGGCGATCGACTGCCGCCTGCGCCACCGCGACGGGCGCTGGCTCCAGTTCGAGGTGCTGCACACCAACCTGCTGGACGACGAGCACGTGCGCGGCATCGTGCTGAACAGCCGCGACGTCAGCGAGCGCAAGGCGTTCGAGGAGCAGCTGGCCCACCAGGCCTTCCACGATTCGCTGACGATGCTGGCGAACCGCGCGCTGTTCGCCGACCGCGTCGAGCACGCGCTGGCCCGCGCCGGGTCGCAGGGCACCGGCATCGCCGTCGTGTTCGGCGACCTGGACGACTTCAAGACCATCAACGACAGCCTTGGCCACGGCGCCGGCGACGAGGTGCTGGTCGAGGTCGCCCGCCGGCTGGCCGCGACCGTGCGCCCCGAGGACACGGCGGCCCGCTTCGGCGGCGACGAGTTCGCGGTGCTGCTGGAGGGGATCGTCACCGACGATGACGCCACCGAGGTGGCCGAGCGCGTGCTGGAGGCGTTCCGCCGGCCGATCCAGCTGGCCGACGCCGAGGTGTTCGTGCGCACCAGCATCGGCATCGCGATCACCCGCGACGGCGTCGAGTCCACCCCGTCCGAGCTGCTGCGGAACGCGGACGTGGCCATGTACATCGCGAAGCGCGACGGCAAGGGCGGCTACCGCGTGTTCGAGGAGTCCATGCACGCCGAGGCGCTCGAGCGCCTGGAGCTGCGCGCCGACCTGCAGCGCGCCATCGACTCAGACCAGTTCGCGCTGGTCTACCAGCCGGTGGTGCGGCTGGACGACATGACGGTGTCCGGCGTCGAGGCGCTGCTGCGATGGCGCCACCCCACGCGCGGCGTGATCGCCCCGGCGCAGTTCATCCCGGCCGCCGAGGACATGGGCCTGATCGTGCCGATCGGCCAGTGGGTGCTGCGCGAGGCCTTCGCCCAGGCCGTGGAGCTGCAGTCCCGGTTCCCGTCCGACCCGCAGCTGACGATGGCCGTGAACCTGTCGCCGCGCCAGCTCAACCAGGGCGACATCGTCGGCGACGTCCGCCGTGCGATCCGCGACAGCGGCATCGACCCGTCCACGGTCGTGCTCGAGATCACGGAGAGCCTGATGATGACCGACGCCGATCTGGCCATCAAGCGGCTCGAGGAGATGAAGGGCCTGGGCGTGCGGCTGGCGATGGACGACTTCGGCACGGGCTACTCGTCGCTCAGCTACCTGAGCCGATTCCCGGTCGACATCCTGAAGATGGACCGCTCGTTCCTGGAGGCCGAGTCGGACGCCGACAGCGGCCTGGCGGCGGCCGTGGTGGCGCTGGGCGAGACGCTCGACATGCAGGTCGTCGCCGAGGGCATCGAGCTGACCACGCAGATGACGTCGTTGCGCCAGCTCGGCTGCGAGCTCGGCCAGGGCTTCCTGTTCGCGCGCCCGATGGGCATGGAGTCCGTCTCCAACTACCTCGACGACGCCAGGGGCGGCAGCTCCGTCCTGCGCCTGCCGCCGCCTGCGCAGGAGCCCGACGCGCAGGACGAGGCGCAGAGCGATGCAGCATAGTTATGACTCGCTCGACCGCCCGGGGGGCTTCACCCGAGTAAACCTGGTGGCGCCCCTGCGCCACCGCGACTTCGCGCTGCTATGGGGCGGGCAGACCGGCTCGCTGATCGGCGACGGCGTGTTCCTGGTCGCGATGGCGTGGCAGGTGTACGCCCTCTCGAACGCGCCCACCGCGCTCTCGATGGTCGGCATCGCGATGACGGTGCCCACGATCGTGCTGCTGCTGATCGGCGGCGTCGTCACCGACCGCTTCGACCGCCGCCGGGTGCTGCTGGCCGCGGACGCCGTGCGCGGGCTGGCCGTCGGGCTGATGGCGGTGCTGTCGCTGACCGGCACGCTCGAGCTCTGGCACATGTTCGGCCTGGTCGCCCTCTACGGCGCCGGCACAGCGTTCTTCGGGCCCGCGTTCGACGCCATCGTGCCCGACCTGCTGCCGGAGACGGAGCTGGCCCAGGCGAACTCGCTCGACCAGTTCATGCGCCCGATCTGCTTCCGGCTGGCCGGGCCCGCGCTCGGCGGCTGGCTGGTGGCGGGGCTGGGCGTCGGCACCGCCTTCGCCCTCGACACGGCGTCCTTCGCGCTGTCGGCGGCGATGGTGCTCGCGATGTCGTCGCGCGAGTCGCACGCGAGCGGCGGCCACTCGGTCGCCGCCGACCTGCGGCAGGGCTTCCGGTTCGTACGGGGCAACGTGTGGCTGTGGGGCACGCTGGTGTCGGCAGCGATCGCCTACTTTCTGTTCCTGGGGCCGGTGGAGGTGCTGCTCCCCTACGTCGTCAAGAACAACCTGCACGGCAGCGCGGCGGCGCTGGGCCTGGTGTTCGCGGCCGGCGGCCTCGGGTCGGTGGGCGCCGCGCTGGTGATGAGCCACGTGGGCCAGCCGCGCCGCAGCATCACCGTCATCTACGCCACCTGGACGCTGGCCACCCTGGCGGTGGCCGGGTACGGCCTGGCCAACTCGGCCTGGCAGCTGATGTTCGCGAGCTTCGCCTTCAACGCGCTGGAGACGGCCGGCACGATCGTGTGGATGACGCTCAAGCAGCGCGAGGTGCCGACGGCGATGCTGGGCCGTGTGTCCAGCCTGGACTGGCTGATCTCGATCGGCCTGCTGCCGATCTCGTTCGCGGTGACGGGCCCGGTGGCCGCTGCGATCGGCGCCCAGACGGCGCTCGTCGTGGCCGGCGCGGCCGGCGCCGTGGTGACGGTGTCGGCGCTGCTCCTGCCGGGGATGTTCGCCGTCGACCACCCCGCCGCCGAGGCCACGCGGCTGCCCGAGGCCGACCGCCCGGCCCGGCCGCAGAAGCGCGGGTCCAGGGCGGCCTGATCACGCCGGATCCTGGCCGTTGCCGTCATGCCGCTCCGCTACCCTGACGTGGTCTGGCGGCGGTACCGGGGAACGAGAAGGAGCGGTCGATGCGGCGTATTCTGGGACGAGCGGCTGCGCTCACACTGATCGCAGGGTTGTGCGCGACCATCCCCACAGCCGCCGCAACGTCACGTGCGCACACGGCGCCCGCGCTCACGCTTCCCGCCCACCCCGACGGCCTGTCACGGGCGCTCGCGTCCGGCCGCATCACCCCCGCCAGGGAGGCGCTGTTGCGAGCCCAGGCGCTGTTCAGTCCGGCCAGGGTGGCCGCCGTCTATGGGCCTGTCGCACCCCCCGCCGGCCGGGACGCGACCATGATTCTGCGTGACCTGGCCCTGCGGCTTGGCAGCCTGTCACCCGCCGACCGCAAGGTTGCCCACGGCATCCTGGCACGGCCCGCGACGGATTCACCGACGGTTCCAGGCGCCTGGGAGGACGGCGAGGATCCCCGCTCCCCCGAGTGCGGAACGAACGTCTGCGTCCAC
>DASUHV010000248.1:0-3013 GCA_036273355.1 Gaiellales bacterium | reverse complement strand
CGACCGCTACGAGATCTCGCTGGAGACGCCGTGGCAGGACCTGCCGGACTCACAGCAGAACCTGTTCCTGTACGGCACCGACGGCGAGAAGGTGTACGTCACCTACCGCAACCGGATGGGCCGCAAGCGCAGCTACATGCTGGCCTTCGAGGGCATCGTGCCCGGCCTCGAGCGCCGCTACCGCGAGACGGACTCCAACTTCCAAAAGGAGCGGATCGAGGAGTACATGACGCTGAAGCCGTGTCCGCTCTGCCACGGCGCCCGGCTCAAGGAGACCAGCCTGGCCGTGACCGTCAACGACCGCAACATCTCGCAGTTCACCGAGCTGTCGGTGGAGCGCGCCATCGACTTCGTGGACGGCCTCGAGCTGACCGACACCGAGCGCGCGATCGGCGCCCGCATCCTGAAGGAGATCCGCGAGCGCCTCAGCTTCCTCGAGAACGTGGGCGTCGGCTACCTGACGCTGAACCGCGCCGCCGGGTCGCTCTCCGGCGGCGAGGCCCAGCGGATCCGGCTGGCCACCCAGATCGGGTCGAGCCTGATGGGCGTGCTCTACATCCTGGACGAGCCCTCGATCGGGCTGCACCAGCGCGACAACGCGCGGCTGCTGGCCACGTTGGTGCGCCTGCGCGACCTCGGCAACACCGTGATCGTGGTCGAGCACGACGAGGAGACGATGCGCGCCGCCGACCACATCGTGGACATGGGCCCCGGCGCGGGCGAGCACGGTGGGCACGTCGTGGCCACCGGCACCGCCGCCCAGGTGATGGCGAGCAAGGAGTCGCTCACCGGCGCGTACCTGAGCGGCCGCCGCGCGATCCCGGTGCCCGACCGGCGGATCCACGACGCCGGCTGGTTCGGCGTGGACGGCGCGGCCGAGCACAACCTCAAGTCGATCGACGTCGAGCTGCCCGTGAGCAAGCTGATCTGCGTCACGGGCGTATCCGGCTCCGGCAAGAGCACGCTGGTCAACGAGGTCATCTACAAGGCGCTCGCCAACCGCGTCTCGCGCACCCGCGTGAAGCCGGGCGCCCACCGGTCGGTGCACGGCTTCGAGGCATTCGACAAGGTGATCGACATCGACCAGTCGCCGATCGGCCGCACGCCGCGGTCGAACCCGGCCACCTACACCGGCCTGTTCGACCACATCCGCGCGCTGTACGCGCAGACGCCAGAGTCGCGGGCCCGCGGCTACAAGGCCGGACGCTTCTCGTTCAACGTCAAGGGCGGGCGCTGCGAGACCTGCCGCGGCGACGGCACCATCAAGATCGAGATGCACTTCCTGCCCGACGTGTACATCAACTGCGAGGTCTGTCACGGCCGCCGCTACAACCGCGAGACGCTCGAGGTGAAGTTCAAGGGCAAGTCGATCGCGGACGTGCTGGACATGTCGGTGGAGGAGGCGGTGGAGTTCTTCGCCAAGGTGCCGAAGCTGCGCCGGCGGCTGCAGACGCTGCACGACGTCGGCCTCGACTACATGCGTCTCGGGCAGCCGGCCACGACCCTGTCGGGCGGCGAAGCGCAGCGCGTGAAGCTCGCGACCGAGCTCTCGAAGGTGGCCACGGGCCGCACGCTCTACATCCTCGACGAGCCCACCACGGGGCTGCACACGTACGACATCGAGAAGCTGCTGCTGGTGCTGCAGCGGCTGGCCGATGCCGGGAACACGGTGCTCGTGATCGAGCACAACCTCGACGTGATCAAGCAGGCCGACTGGGTGCTCGACCTGGGGCCGGAGGGCGGAGACAAGGGCGGCGAGATCATCGCCCAGGGCACGCCCGAGGAGGTGGCCGAGACGCCCGGCAGCGCGACCGGCGAATACCTGCGGCGCGTGCTGCCCGTATACGAGGCGGAACGCGCGCTTGCCTGAGCTGCCCGAGCTCTCGCTGCGGGTTCGGGCGGTGATCGTGCAGGAGGGGGCGGTGTTGATGGATCGCACCCACCACGAGGATCGGGAGCGCTTCTACTGGCTGCCCGGCGGTGGCCTCGAGCCGGGGGAGACGTCGGAACAGTGCCTGCAGCGCGAGCTGATGGAAGAGGCGGCACTCGAGATCGAGGTGGGGCGGGTGCTGTACCTGAGCGAGAACATCTACGTCGAGAGCGGCGACTACCGCCACGAGCTGATCCTCTACCGGCTGGCGGCGGTGCGCGGCGGACCGCACGGCACGCCCAGCGACCCGCGCATGCACGAGTGGCATAGGCCCGGCGAGCAGCCCGGCCCCCTGCTGCCGGAAGCGATGGCTGTCGAGCTGGCCTTCGATCTGGACGACGGGTTCCGCCGGCCGATCCAGCACCTGGTCACCGTGCCTCGGCCGCCGGACAGAGCCAGCCAATAGACTCGGGCCGATGTCCGAGTCTTCGAGCGAGCTGCTGGTCACCCACGACGGCGCGGTGCAGACGATCACGCTGAACCGCCCGGCGGTGCTGAACGCGCTCGACCTGGCGATGCACGAGCAACTGGCCGCCGCGCTCGACCGGGCCGCCCAGCCGGACGTGCGGGCGCTGGTGATCACGGGCGCCGGGCGCGGGTTCTGCGTCGGCCAGGATGTCGGCGAGTTTCCGCGCGACGCCGCCGAAGTGGGGGAGCTGCTGAGGCAGCACTTCAACCCCGCCATACGGGCCCTGCGCGGCCTGCCCAAGCCGGTGATCGCCGCCATCAACGGCCCCGCCGCGGGAGCCGGTCTGGCGCTCGCACTGGCCTGTGACCTGCGGCTCGCGGCCGCCAGCGCCAGCCTCGTGCCGGCCTTCGTGGGGATCGGTCTGGTGCCGGACTCGGGCCTCTCGCATACGCTGCCGAGGCTGATCGGATCGGCTGCCGCCTTCGAGTGGATCGTGTCGGGCCGGAAGATCGCGGCGCCGGAGGCGGCGGACATGGGGCTGGTCACGCGGGTGGTCGACGACGCCGAGCTCGCCGCCGAGACCGACGCCCTGGCGACCGCGCTCGCCGCCGGCCCCACCGCCGCGATCGGCCTCACCAAAGCGCTGATCGGCCGGTCGCTCGAGAGCTCGCTGG